>WLEX01000057.1 GCA_009704065.1 Actinomycetota bacterium | reverse complement strand
GGCTGCAAGAAGTTGTGCGTGAATTTCTTCAAGCGGTAGGTCGAAGTGCTCCAAGCTCCACACAGGGTTTGCATGGAAGGTAAGAGCAGGTGCGGTGCTAATTCCTTTTGCAGCGTTGTCACCGATAAATGAAAACACTTTGTCGGGAAATTGCACACCACCAGGTGTACCAATGCGGTGCTCGTTGGAATCGAGTGTCACAAGTAGCCCTAGTGTGCGGTCGTAATCGATGCGCCGTAATTCGGCTGGCATCTCGATACCAGCGCCGAACAGTAACGAAAACGATTGTGGCAATGGTGCAGTAAGAATTACTCGATCTGCTTGATACTCGATGCCGTCATCGGTAGTGACAGTCCAGTCGCCTTCGTTTTTGTTGATGGAGAACACAAGAGTGCTCGTGCGCACATCGAGACCTTTGGCCAAGTGTTTAGCAACTCCGGTCATTCCATTTGTGCCCACGTAACGCGGATGTCCATCGAGTTCAGAAAACCCACGACACCATTCGCGCACGACACCGGCTTCTAGCCATGCATCGACATACGTTTGGAATTCGGAACTGCGCACTGTAAAAAACTGTGCACCATGATCGAGAACTGCGTCGTCCATGCGGCGTGTTGCTAAGCGACCACCAACACCACGGCCCTTGTCGAACACGATGACATCGTGGCCTTGGACGATGCATTCATTTGCAGCCATGAGACCCGAAAGCCCTGCCCCGACAATGATGATTTTCATTGTGGTTACACCGCTACTGCAGCTGCGTGACCGAACGGCACATACGCCTTCTCGGCACGACCTAAAAATTCGACCAAGATACGATTAAAGGTGCTGGCATGTTCGATGTGCAAGCCATGAGCACCACCACTAATAATTACTAATTCAGCGGTGGAAATCATCGAAGCAATTTCTTCTGCATCGCCACGAGGCGTGAGCACGTCTTGGTTGCCTACGACCACCATGGTGGGACACGTAATGTTTCCGAGTTCATCATTTAATGCGCGATCATCGGTTGTGAGAATTGCTTGCACTTGCGACACGAAAGCGTCGGGAGGATTAAACAATTGCAATGGCCCCATCCAGCCAAGTGCTGGCAGTATGCGACGAAATGAACGCGGGCCAATCATCCAACGCGCTGCTTCTTTACCCAAGCTGGCCATGCCATCGGTGGCGGCTGTATCGGCCCACGATTGCAATAAGTCAGCACGCCATTGATGGTTTCGACATGCAGTTGCTACCAAAGTAAGCGAGCGGACACGGTGTGGATACTTGAGCGCGATGATTTGGCTGATAGCACCACCCATCGAAAGCCCCACTACGTGCACTGCATCGAGTCCGGCGGCATCGAGCACTGCAATTGCATCATCGGCCATTTGTTCAAGATCGTACGTACCTGATGGTTTGTCGCTTCGACCTGCACCGCGATTATCGAATGCAATAGTGCGGTGACGAAGTGCGAGCGCAGCACGTTGCAAGTTCCACGAATTCTTTTCGCCACCAAGACCTTGCACCAGCAACACGGGTGCACGTTTTGTAATGCCGGTTACCTCGTAGTGAATACGAACACCATCAGCAGCAACTGCGAATGGCATTTAGGCCACTTGCTTTCGTGCAGGAATGCGCTCGATACTTGGCCACTGGTACAAATTGGTGACCACTTCTGTTGTGGAATGGCGCGGAGCAAAACGCAAAAGATGCGAAGCCTCGTTACTTGCAGCTAAACGACCATTTTGAATGAGGTCGGCAACATGATCGGGCATAGGAGCACCTGCAACCGATGAAACATTTTTTGCAAACCACCAACCAGGCCCGAACGATGGCAGAGGCAAACGGCGTCCGATAGAAGTGGCTCGCAACATACTGATGGCGCCGTTTGCAACAATGTTCACAACACCGTCGGCATCGCGTTGTGCGCCTTGCATGAATGCAGTGGCAGCATCGAAATCTTCCACCACGCTAAAGATGGGATTACCCAATCCGTAATAGGGAATAGCTGGCAAGCGAAGTAAGCGACCAAGAGGGCTAGGTACATGTGCACCAAGAACAGGAGCTAGGCGCAACGTGCATACATTGATACCGCGTGCATTCCGTAATTCAGATGCCTGGTCTTCAATGTTGCGACACATGTTTCCGTACACAGTGTTGGGTGCAATAGGCGTCGTTTCAACAGCAATCTGTGGAGAGTAAGAACCTGATCCGTAAATTTCGATACCACTACGAACAACGGCAGTCTCTAACGAGTCAACTTCATGTGCGGCATCGAACACTGCTTTCGCAACAAGTTCAGTGCACGACTCTGCTTCGCTTGTGGCTAACCGAGCATGTGGTTCCCATACGCCGACATGCAACAACACGTGAGGATTGAAATCGTGAATGAGTTGAGCAATGCGATCGTGCTCGGTTGGCGCAACACGAACGAATTTCGAACGCTTCAACATACGACGGGGGGGATCAACATCGAAACCCATGATGTCGCCGGCCCACTCAGAGTTTTCTGCCATAGAGGCAACGAGAGAACCAAGTTCGCCACCCATACCGGTGACTAGTACGCGACGCCCCTTCATGTATTACAAACTAGTGGTGTGTACCAGTGAAGGTATTTACCGCAGGTTGTGCACGCCAAGAATTAACTCGCGCGCCCATGTATCGAGCTGGCGTCCGCCAATGCGTTCCGTGATAATGATGGCTTGTGAAGGATCTTCCACCATGCCGCTCCAGCGGATGTACCCACCGATAATGCCAAGCAAACGATCGCCTACTTCTTCAGAGTGCATGACGAGCTTTGAGTTGCGGCCAAGAAGGTCTTGCAGTTCTCGGTAAAACACCTTGAGGAACGCATCGGTGTCGTCGGCGCCACTGAGTGGACGGTGACGGTAAGGCATGTTGAGCTCTTCGTAGGCATGCAAGTTATGAGGTGCAGCGATGATAGAGATCACAAGGTCGAAGCGGTTTTCGCGAAGCCAGATGATTTCTTCTTGGCGACGTACGCGACGATGGTTTTCGCCATATCCACCAGGACGCTCGCAAATTGCGAGGGAGTCTTTGATCACCCAGGTGAAGTTACGAGGGGTAATTCCAAGGGCCCATTTTCCGCGAAGTTTCGGGGGCATATGTGTCTCCTTGAAAGATAAGTAGGGCCGGTGGCGTAAAAACGCCACGCATCAATTTACCCCACCTTTTGCAGTATGAGCCTTTGTTTACTGCGACGAATTTCAAAGTTATCCCCAACATCACAGGCCAAAGTGTGCCCATTTGCCACTAAAAGCACTCTTTCGATGGTGGCGAGGTCGGGAGGGTATGGATTCGATAGCCATTGCCGAATTGCACGCCTTGCCAAGGGAAGTGGCGCTGCAGCGAGAGCCAATGCATCGGTGGGGTCGATTTTGGTGGCAAGTTCGTCGAGTAGATCGTTGTCGTCACGCAATACATCTGCGCTTCGCACCAAAAGTGGAACCAGATCACGCTGAGAAATATTGGCCATTAACTCGAGTAATTCATGGCGCACACGATTGCGCAGAAAACGTGGGTCTGTATTGGTGGAATCGGTAACAACAGAAATGCCAGCATGTTCACACACTGCATGTGTTTCGCTGCGGCGAAGAGCCAAAATTGGGCGAGAAGTACCAGGGCGCATGGCACCAAGACCCTGTGCACCGGCGCCGCGTAACAAATTAATAAGCACTGTTTCGGCTTGGTCGTCGGCTGTGTGCCCAGTCATTACGTCGGTGGGCATGGCCGCATATCTTGCATCACGCGCACGCGCTTCAAGGTTTGGCCCATCACCAATATTGAGAGTGTGCACCACTACTTCAATGCCAAGTGATTGCGCAACGGGAGAAATGATGTCGAGGTCTCGCGCAGAGTCGGCGCGCAATTGATGATCGACATGAAAGGCAGTGACATGTAAACCATGTTCGTGTGCCAGCACCATGAGTGCCATCGAATCGGGACCACCTGAAACAGCACACGACACAGAAGTGCCTGGAGCAGGAAAAGTGCAACGACGAAGTAGTTCGTCGATCAAGAAGTGTGGCTACTTCTGTTTAAGAGCTTGGCGTTGGCGCCGATTGGGATACTTGGTGGCACTGACCTTGACCACATACCCAACTACCAACTGGAGCACGGCTCCGATACCTGCGAGGAGGAGGACTACGCCGATCCACCAATGCCAAACGTTTGCTGCCAACATGGTTTCTAGCGTAGCCGTATTGAGGCTGACGAGGGCATTTTGTGGCGGTTAGTCGGGGCTATAGACGTTGTCGCCGAAGCACTGCATGAGGCGTTCGGCAAAGCCATCGGGAAGTTCATCACGGGTGGCCTTGACTCTGATGGCTTGGCGAAGCTCAGTGTGGAACTCGAATGCCCCCTGACAATCTGTGCAGGTTTTGAGGTGGCTCACCACTACTTCGGCTTCGAAATGGGCCAATTCAGCGTCGATGAAGCGCTCTAGTTCTTTTAAGGTTTCTTGGCAATCGGCCATGATGTTCTCCGGTATCAATGACGACTATTCGTCATTTCCTACTTGAATAAGGGACTCATCGATAAGTCCACGGTCTACTGCGTACTGGTACAACATCTTTTGCATCAGTTTTCTTCCCCGATGAAGCCGTGACATCACGGTACCGAGCGGAATTTCGAGAATTTCGGCGATTTCTTTGTAAGAAAAGCCTTCTACATCGGACATCAACACGGGCAGAAGGAATGTTTCTGGCAGTTCTTCAAGAGCATTTTTCACTTCATCATCGGTGAATAACTCAAACATTTGGTCTTCAGCTGAACTGCTGAGTTTTGATTGGTCGATAGAGCCAAGACGTTTGTAGAGAAATAGTTCTTCTACTTCATCGAGTTCTGACTCTGTAGGACGACGTTGTTGAGCGTTGTATTTATTGATGTAGGTGTTTGTCATGATGCGAAACAACCATGCACGCAAGTTGGTGCCAGTTTGAAATGTGTGGAACGAGCGCCAGGCTTTTACAAATGTTTCTTGTACTAAATCTTCTGCATCAGAACGATTACGTGTCATGCGTAATGCAGTGGAGAACAACTGCGGTGCATGCTGCATTGCATCGGTGACGAATTGATCTTGTGCGTTCATGAGATAACGCTCAGATTAGTGATGAGAACGGCGAATCTTCGACTTGGCTACAACGTCGACTGCTTGAGTAAAACGCTCAAATAAATCAGCCAAAATGAACCGTTCGTCTTCTTCGAACTTGGCCATGATTTCCAACATGATCTGGCGGCGGCGTTCGGACACTTCGCCATGAATACGACGACCGCGCTCACTGATTGCAATATGAACGACGCGACCATCACCCGGCTGTTGCACGCGTTCGGCGAGTCCGTCTTTCATGAGTCGTTGTACTGCGCGGGTTGCTGTGCTGGGGTCGATACGCAAATGCTCTGCGAGGTCGCCCATGCGGCATGACTCGACAGTAATAAGAAGGTCGAGGGCATCCATTTGGCCAGGCTCGATAGCACTGCCACCAACACCGAAAATTGCATCGCGAACAGCACCAGCAGTTGACGCGCGACGGATGTCGCGCCATGCCCGACCAATACGACCAGCCACCTCGAGATCGAGGTCGTTCGTGAGATCTGTCTGCGTTCTGATATCAACCATCTACTTACTAGGGTACCCACATGGCAGACAACGGCAATGGTCAGGAACGAACAGAAACTCCGCTCGATGCACTCGGCATCATGGCCAATTCGCAAGCAATACTTGGGCCAAACCTTCGTCAGATCGAGATGTATACGCGTCGCGGACTTTTGTCACTTTTGTGGCACGAACCTGATCACGATGGAAAGGCTTGTGCGGTTGTGATGGTGGGTGGCGCAATGGGTGGCACGCTCGGACCAGGAGACAGTTTGTTTCATGCACTGGGGGAGGCATTGGTACAAAAAGGTATTCCTTCTATACGTATGAGTTATCGCAAACCAAACGATATGGATTCGTGTTGTGTCGATACGGCTGCTGCGGTGCAGTTGTTAGTGGGCAGTGGTGCAGACAAAGTGGTCATCATGGGACACAGTTTTGGTGGAGCTGTTGCCATTCGTGTTGCAGTGGGATTATCGGAGATGGTGAGTGGTGTTGTCACGTTTGCCACACAATCGGCTGGGTGCGAAGTGGCAGGCGGATTACAAGGCAGACCACTTCTTATGTTCCACGGCGACTCTGATTCCATCTTGCCGCTCGAAGCAAGCGAAGTGGTGCGCTCAATCGCCGGCACCGGTGACCTGCGAGTGATGCACGGCGATGACCATATGTTGGCTAACAGTCACCACGAAATGTTTGAAACTACAATGACATGGCTCGACCACGTCTTTTCAGGAACTACTCAATGAATACAGCACCCAAAAATGTTGTCGTGCTGTTGCTCGACAGTTTGAACCGCCACGAGATGGGTGCCTACGGCGGAACCAATTTCGATACGCCGAACCTCGATCGCCTCGCAGCACGATCTGTGAGATTTACTAATCATCACACCGGCTCGTTGCCTTGCATTCCAGCACGTCACGACATTTTGGTGGGCGCATGGGATTTCTTGTGGAAGCCATGGGGCTCTATTGAGTTATGGGAAGAACCCATCACTTCGTCGTTGCGACGTGAAGGAGTAATTACACAGCTCATTACCGATCATCCTCACTTGTTTGAAGTTGGTGGCGAGAACTATCACACCGACTTCACTGCGTGGGATTATGAACGTGGCCATGAAAGCGATGCATGGAAATCACGACCTGACGATTCCTGGCTTGGCGCACCGTCGTTTGGTCGCGGACATACGCACTACGACAACTCCCGCGGTTTCTTTCGTGGCGAAGAAGATTTCCCTGGTCCGCGCACTATGCAAGCAACTGCACGTTGGTTGGCTGAAGATGCACCAATTCACCGCGCAAAGGGTGAACGATTCTTTTTGTTTGTCGACGAGTTCGATCCACATGAACCATTCGATACTCCCGACCGTTGGGCAGACAGGTATGACGATTCATGGGAAGGACCGCACCTTGTGTGGCCGCCCTATGCAGTTGATGCCATAAAAGAAGGCATAATGACCGAACGCGACGCTCGTCAAGTGCGTGCGCAATATGGCGGCAAGTTGTCGATGATCGATCATTGGTTGGGCAAAGTTCTCGATTCTCTTGATGCGACCAATGCATGGGATGACACCGTTGTGGTGCTGTGTACTGATCACGGTCATTACCTTGGCGATACCGATGTGTATGGCCGTGATGTGTGGGGTAAGCCAGGCATTCCTGTGTACAAGCCATTAGGTCATATTCCATTGATGATTTCGTGGCCTGGAGTTGCACCCACCACAAACGATGCGCTCACAACAAGTACCGATATTCATGCCACCATTGCCGACATTTTCGATGCATCCATTAAGCACACTGCACATGGTTCATCGTTAGTGCCACTTCTCAGTGGTGCAACAT
>WLEX01000056.1 GCA_009704065.1 Actinomycetota bacterium | reverse complement strand
CGGAAAATGGTTCCAGTCCGAAGCCTGGCGCACAGGTAGATATCCCCCCTACTGCGATCTACGACCCCGGCAACTACACCATTAGTTTCTTGCCGCAAGACGGCGCACCGAACACCACCTTTACTCAAGGTGAGCACACCGCTGGGGTGAAGTATTGGAAGATCATCGAAGGCGAATCGAAAGCACGTACCTTCCCGTGGAAGTTTCAAGCCGACTAATTCGGCAACTCGCCTGTTTCCAGCAACACTTCAAACTGAGATTCGTTTAATACCGGAATCTGCAGTTGTTCAGCTTTTGTGACTTTGCTGGCACCTGGCGATTCACCTAACACCACCGCAAAAGTTTTTGCACTCACGCTGCCCGGGCTCTTCCCACCACGCGCCTTAATTGCTTCTTCGGCACCTTCGCGAGAGAAATTGGCAAGCGTGCCTGTAACTACCACTGCTTTGCCCACCAATGTTTGTGGCAACGTGCTGACCACGACACGACCAAACTCGACACCCGCATCGCGCAACTTTGACACGATGAGTGCATTGGCAGGAACAGCAAACCAAGCATTGATTGATGCAGCAATTACACCGCCCACACCATCGACCGCTGCCAATTCTTCTGCACTTGCCGATGCAATGGCGTCGAGAGTTCCAAAATGTGACGACAACGAATCACTGGCTGCCGGACCCAGATGTTTGATGCCCAATGCAGTGAGCAATTTAGGCAACGGCTTTGAACGAGAAGCCTGAATGGATGCCACAAGATTTTGTGCACTGAGTTCTGCAAAACCTTCGAGGGTAAGAAGTTGTTCGACCGTCAGCGAAAACAAATCGCCCACGTCAACAACTAAGCCAGCATCAGACAGAGCGAATACCGTTCGTTCACCGAGACCTTCGATATCCATGCCGCCACGTGAAGCAAAATAGATAATGCGTTGGTCGCGCTGGAATGGACACATTGGTTCCACACAACGCGTATCTGCTACGTCGTCGAGTTTGACCAATGTTGATTTCACTTCGCACGGGCATTGCGTAGGAAACACCCACGGAGTTGAGTTTTTGGGTCGTTTGGCCAGCACTGGCCCCACCACTTCGGGAATCACGTCTCCCGCTTTTCGCACAACCACTGTGTCGCCAGGGCGCACGTCTTTGGCTGCTACCTGATCGCGATTATGCAACGTAGCCATACCTACATTTGATCCGCCAACAAAAACAGGTTCAAGAACAGCGAATGGCGTGACGCGACCAGTACGACCCACAGAAATTTGGATATCGCGCAACAAGGTGTGTTTTTCTTCGGGTGGAAACTTAAATGCAATGGCCCACCGGGGTGCACGCGAAGTGAATCCAAGCTGTTCGCGCTGCGCAAGACTGTCGACTTTGACAACGGCACCGTCAATTTCATAAGGAAGTTCGTGGCGGCGCTCCTGCCATGAATGGCAAAACTGCATCACCGCTTCGATGGAATCAACAATGGTGATCTCAGGGTTCACAGGGAAGCCAAGTGTGCGCAAAAATTCAAGAGTGTCGTGATGGCTCGTAAATTCGGGCCCCCCAACAACTTCGCCTAACTGATACGACCACAACGACATATCGCGTTGAGCGGTAATGCTCGGATCTTTCTGGCGCAAACTGCCTGCACCTGCATTACGCGGGTTAACAGGAACTGCTAGTGGTGCGCGACCATTTTCGATGCGCACGAGATTTTCTGCTTCTCGCTCTGCTTTGAGTTTTTGAAACGCAGCAATGGACATGAAGATTTCGCCACGTACTTCTACAACTTCAGGTGCATTGGAAATCTTCTTGGGAAGTGAAGAAATGGTGGCCACATTGGCAGTGACATCTTCGCCCACTTTTCCATCACCGCGTGTTGCTGCTTGTACTAGCACGCCATTTTCATATCGAATACTGATGGCGAGCCCATCGATCTTTAGTTCACACACGTACTGAACAGGCTGATCACCGAGGCCCTTTGAAACACGGTCACCCCAAGCACGAAGTTCTGATTCGTCCATTGCATTGTCGAGGCTGGTCATCGGTACGCGATGTTGCACTGGGTCAAACGTAGTAACGGCGGCGGCACCTACAGCTTCGGTAGGAGAAGAAGAGTCGGCTAGTTCGGGATGCGTGGCTTCAAGATCGCGTAGGTCACGAAGAAGAATGTCGAATTCAGCATCGGAAATTTCGGGCTGATCACTTCCGTAGTACTGCTCATTGTGATGGCGGATTTGGGCGCGGAGTTCTTCAATGCGTTTTTTGGGTGAAGGTGTGCGCGCCATTACCTACAAACTACCTAAGGGGTAGCGCCCGAGTCGCTATGAACCAAGCGTGAGGAGCGATGCAGTGGCTTGTTCGCCCACTTTCATCGACACATTGCGCGCATGCGCAAAAACCTTTTCGGCAATGGCATCGGAATGGGCACCTAAACCACACGCCGGCGTGATGTAACTCATGCGGCGAATGAGACGCGGATCGACTCCGGCGTTTACCAATGCACACATCACCGCCATGATTGATTTCCATGGCCTCTCTGCACTGAGAGCAATGGGGCCATCGGTGCGTACTGCACCCCAAGCAATGCGACCACCATGGCTCAGGTGATCAGAAATTCGACTAGCGGCCACCAGCATCTCGGCCATTTCTTCTTCATCATTTGGTGAAGGGATAGGAACAGACAACACAGACGCACCGGTCGCAAGCAATGCACCCCAATCGGCACGTGAACAACAATGCAATCCACTGACATTGCCAGGCTCCACGACGGCGAGTGCACCAGAAATGAGATCGATGACTTCTTCGACTCCGATGTGAAAACCAGGCTCAAGGGCTTCAGCAATGGATGGTTCATCGAGCATGATGAGCTGTGTGATTCCACCACAGACCCGATCAACTTCGTGTTCGAGAGCCGCAACATGTGCGCGCACAGCCTGCAAGGCGAGAGGAAATGCAACCGATGCATCGAGCCCACCGCGCACCAAAGCAACTCCGAGCGTGACTGGGCCAACGAACTGCCATTTCACCATGGTTGCGCCATGGTTGCGTTCGTCAAAGGTTTCTAAGAACGCAGTAAAGGCACCGTATGCATCGGAGGAAAGATCGGTAGTAATGAATTGATCGACATCGAGCGTGGACACATCGACGCTGATACCTCCGTATTGCCCAACAGATACACCTTCGATACCCACCAAAGCTTGCGCAATCATGCCTTCTGCAGGTGACCGTCGCGGCAACGAGGGAATGGTGGGAATATCAGTGGAGTTCCATACAAAATCGAGTGCGTCGGAAACGCTGCGGTGAGGCAAACTGCCTATCCCAAACGTGGCGCCAGCGCGCGGGGTGAGTTCGTGTTCTGTTGTCATTCCCGCCCCTTTCGCTGTAGCTAAAAAACCTTCTACATATTGGTATCAGCACTGAACGGTGCGTAACGAACTGGGGAATTACCAATTTGTACCCAATTCAGGGCAGGCTATGTATATGGCAATGAACAGCGCAGTCACTCCCGCCCGAGTGGTACTAGGCACATTCATCGCCACCTGGATTGTGTTGGCACTGTCCGCTCCCTGGCACACACTGAGTACACCACATTCATTTGCAGTTCGCGTTGTGTGTGTTGCGTTCGGTTGGAGCATCTGGACCGCCATCACCATTGCTGTACTCGTTCCCTCCCCCTTGTCTCTCACGGTCTTGCGCTGCGGCGTACCGCTAGCGGTGATCTGTGCAGCTGGTGCCGTATCTCCCCTTGCGATTTTTGTATCGATAGTTGCCGTCGTTCTCACGTATTCACCATTGATTGCAGACTCCATGGTGCAAGGTGGGGCATACGGCGACGAGACTCGTTTTTCGTTGCGCACACCAGTTCCCTACATGGCTCCCGCGGTTCTGGCGTGGGTAGTTCTGTGCGGGTCGGTGGTAGGTGGAAGCTTCGCGCTCGCAGCGCGCCAATGGATAATTGGCGGACTTCTCCTCATCGTTGGCGCAGTACTCATTCGATTTGTTCCGCGACGGCTGCATCGTTTGTCGCGTCGTTGGTTGGTAGTGGTACCTGCCGGAATTGTGGTGCACGATCACATGGTTCTTGCCGAAACACTCATGGTGCCTCGCGCAAACATTTTGTCACTCACTTCAGTAGTAGAAGCCGGCGAGAGTGCCGACTTCACCGGTGGAGTACTCGGCATGCGAATAGCCGTGGAACAAATCGCACCGGAGAAAGTGGTGTTGTCTGCTATCACCGCAAAAATGTTGAAGACCACCGAAGGACTTCACGTAAAAACATTCAGCATCGCGCCGCGACGTCATGCTGAAGCACTCGCAGCGATTACTCGCTAACGATTCCTCCGCCGAGCACCACGGTGTCTGTGGCGTCGTAAAACACCACTGTTTGCCCAGGAGAAATACGGCGCGTTGGACGCGACCAGGCAATCACCAATGTGTCGCCATCGATTGAGACACGACCTGCATGTCGCTCACCATGGGCACTGCCTTGCACCAAAATTTCTTGATCAAGAACAAATTGGATATCGGTTCCATACGGCCACGACAATGTGCGCACAGTGGTGTGAGAGATAAAGAGTTCTGACTCATCGCCCACAACAACACGACGTGCTGGCACATCGACTGCCACTACATATCGCTTGTCGCCACCGCCAAGACCAAGCCCGCGGCGCTGACCAAGTGTGACTAGTTCAACTGCAGGTACTTCACCAACTTGTTCGCCCGTGCCGTCAACAACAGTGGCTGCATTAAACGTAAGGCGCGGTTCGAGAAAGCCGGCGCGACCAATGGTGGAACCAATGAAACACACATCTTGACTGTCGGGTTTTGCCGCGGTGCGTAAGCCACCAGAAGTTGCCAACTCACGTACTTCACTTTTTTGCATATGCCCCACTGGGAAAAGTGTGTACGCAAGGTCTTCGGCAGACAACATATGTACTACATAGCTTTGATCTTTTGCAGCATCGGCTCCACGAGCCAAACGTAAAACACCATCTACATCTACCACTCGCGCGTGATGACCAGTTGCAACTGCTTCGAACCCGAGCGCACGACCGCGTTCAATGAGTTTGTCGAACTTGAGATGTCGATTGCATTCAATACATGGGTTCGGAGTTGTTCCTTGCACATGCGAGGCCACGTAAGGCTCAACAACATGTTCATTGAATTCTTCCGAAAAGTTGAACACCAAATGGTCAATGCCCACTTGCTGTGCCACGCGTCGTGCATCGTCAACATCGGATACCGAACAGCAACCCGTGTCGCTTTCGCCACCCCACAAACGCATGGTGACACCGACGACATCGTGACCCTGTTCGCGCAGCACTAACGCAGCAGCCGAGGAGTCGACTCCACCAGACATCGCCAAAAGAACTTTCATGACACTGTTGCTCCTAATCGGGCGGCAGCGGCCACGGTTGCTTCAATTGCCACGGCAATATCACTTTCGGTAGTGGTATGTCCAAGACTAAATCGTAGGGAGCCTTTAATGCGTCCACGAGAAATACCCATCGCTTCCAACACATGTGATGGTTCCATGGCCCCACTGGCGCATGCAGACGCAGCCGACACACAAACGTTTGCTTCATCTAACAGATACAGCAGCGATTCGCTTTCAAGATTTTCCAAACACACATGTGCAGTGCCAGCAGTGCCCGCTCCATGAGCCAACGTGGCAGTGGCACATGAAATACGCGAAGTAAGTCCGGCAAGTAATTGATCACGAAGAGCACCGAGGCGTACCACTTCTTTCGCGCGCTGTGATTGAGTGACATCGAGCGCAACCGAAGTTCCCACGATGCCAGCCACGTTATGAGTGCCGCTTCGACGATCTCGTTCTTGCCCACCACCCAAGATGAGCGGTTCCACATGCTTTCCTTCGCGAATCACCATGATGCCCATTCCCTTGGGGCCACCAAATTTGTGCGCCGACAAAGTGAGTACGTCGACAAACGGCCACAACTGATGTAGATCAATCCAACATGCCGCCTGCACTGCATCGGTATGAAAAATTGCATCGGCAGCCTGTCGACGCACTGCATGCGAAATGTGCTCAAGATCAGAAATTGCACCGGTCTCGTTATTCACTGCCATCACCGACACCACTGCAACATTGTTCATGTCGGCCAAGTGTGCACGCATCACATCGGGGTCAATAGAACCTGCCGCAGTGACAGGAACAACAGTGCCGCCCACGTGCTCCACACAATGCAACACTGCATGATGTTCGGTGCTTCCACACACAGCAATGCCGCCGGTGCGACGTGTGGCACCCAAAACTGCAGTATTTGCACCTTCAGTACCGCCACTTGTAAAAATCACTTCACCTGGCTTGCAACCAATTGAAGCAGCCACGACATCCCGTGCTTCATCAATCACTCGGCGTGCTTCACGAGCAAACCTGTGAGACCCAGATGGATTGGCGTACAACACATCGCCATAGGGTTCCATGGCGCTGCGGGCTTCTGCCCGCAAGGGAGAGGTGGCCGCATGATCGAGATATACGTACTCTCGAAGTGTTGCGGTGCTCTCAGCCATGTGTTCAGGCTACCGATGCGCCGTGACTGCGATGGTCGTGGTGGACTAGAGCAATGAGTACCGCTACGCCAAACCCCTTTGGTATCGATGGTTACTCGGCTTCTACCTATGGCGATGCCTTTGCCGATATCTACGACGAGTGGTATTCCGATCTCCACGACAACGATTTTGTGGAAGGTATCTGTGCACGCCTTCCCGATTCACCCCTTCGGGTCCTCGAACTTGGCGTAGGAACAGGTCGACTTATTCGTCAGTGGCTCGCTCATCGGCCGCATTCATCAGATCACTTCATCGGGGTCGATTCATCTGATGCCATGTTGGCCATCGCACGCGCACAATCATTTCCTCCATCGGTAGAACTGGAACTCGCCGACTTTTCACAATCACTACCGAGTGGACCCTTCGACATCATCTTCGTCGGGTACAACACGTTGTTTAACTTGCCGAACGAAGAAGCAATTCGTTCCTGTTTTTCTCATGTGGCCTCATCGCTTTGCCCCACAGGACAGTTCTATATCGATGCTGTGATTCCGCGAGGTGAGCACGCGGAGACTGTTGTAGAGACCCGCACGATGCGAAATGGGGACATCATCGAAAGCCACAGCACCCACGACCCCGTCAATCAACGCATCACAGGCAAGTTTGTCCACGATGCAGAAACGGCGTCCTCCATCACTAGGCCATGGTCGGTGCGGTATTTCACGCCCACCCAGCTCGATGCCTGCGCCATTGAGGCTGGCATGACACTCGTGAGGCGATGTGCCGATGGAAACAACACGGAGTTCACCTCTGATTCATCTCGCCACATCACCCAATATTCACTGCCCCTGTGACCCTTTCGGTACATCTGATTCCGCACAAAGTGGCGTTAGAGCACCTATCCTGAATACCTAGTGAGTCAACTTCGTCTCAATCTCCTCACCGGCCGATG
>WLEX01000055.1 GCA_009704065.1 Actinomycetota bacterium | reverse complement strand
TTGCCAGTCGTTCCAAGCCAAGAAGAATTCGCATACGCCATTCGTTTGGTGAGCGAAGTGTTGTCATCAAATGGTTCCACCTCTATGGCTTCGGTTTGTTCTTCAAGCTTGTCGCTCATGGATGCTGGTGTGCCCATTAAGGCTCCTGTCTCAGGTATTGCTATGGGTCTCATTTATGCAGAAGGTAAGTACCTCACACTCACCGACATCCTCGGTGCAGAAGATGCTTTCGGTGACATGGACTTCAAAGTTGCTGGTACAGCAGACGCAGTGACTGCATTGCAGCTCGACACCAAGATCGACGGCATCCCTGCCGACGTATTGGCAGCAGCTCTTGCACAAGCACGTGATGCACGTATGGCAATTCTCGACAGCATGAACGCTGCGCTCAACGCGCCACGTACCACTGTTGCTGAAACCGCACCGAAGATTGTCTCGTTCACGATTCCTCTCGACAAAGTCGGCGAAGTAATCGGACCTAAGGGCAAGGTCATCAACACCATCCAGCAAGAGACCGGCGCAGATATCGCAGTCGACGATGACGGTGCCGTAGGTATCGTCACCATCGGTTCACCCGATAACTCACGTGTTGAAGATGCGAAAGCTCGCATCCTTGCCATCGTTGATCCTCCAACCGCAGAACTCAATGCAATTTACGACGGTCGCGTTGTAAGCATCACCAAGTTCGGTGCATTCGTCAACATCCTTCCTGGTCGCGATGGTCTCGTACACATCAGCAAGTTGGGTAACGGCACTCGCGTGAACAACGTGGAAGATGTACTCACTCTTGGTGACACCATCAAGGTTCGCGTCGAAGACGTCGACGACAAGGGCAAGGTCAGCCTTACCCCCGTCGATGAAAACGGACAAGACCTGCCTGGTGGCGGTGGCGGTGCTGGCGGCGGAGAACGTCGCGAGCGTGGCCCACGCGAAGATCGTGGAGATCGCAACGACCGCGGCGGAGACCGTGGTGGACGTGACCGCAACGATCGTGGAGGCCGTAACAACGACCGCAACGACCGTGCCCCACGTGAAGATCGTGCTCCTCGCGGAGATCAGCCAGTCGAAGTGTCATTCGAAGCAGAATTCGATTCCGAATTGCGTTCCGAATTTGGCGATTTGGGCCCCGATACCCGTGGCTCAGATGACCGTGGTGGAGACCGCGGTAATCGTCGCCGTCGATAACCACTGCCAGCGACTACGGTCTTTCACATGATTCGTGTGGGAGTAGTTGGAGCCGCTGGGAAGATGGGATCCACAGTTTGTGACGCAGTAGTCGCAGCTGATGGACTAGAACTAGCAGCCGCTGTCGACGTTGTCGGCAGCGGCGGTTCTATTCACGGAATCACCATCGCTGCCGACCTAAAGGCGTTGGTTGATGCCAAGTGTGATGTGGTGGTCGACTTCACTGTCGCCGCGTCAGCGCGCACCACATTGCCGTTTCTTGCGTTACACGGCATTCATGCAGTGGTGGGCACCACCGGATTTTCCGATGACGACCTTGCATTGTTTCGCTCTGCATTCACCGGTAGCAATTGTCTGATAGCCGCCAACTTTGCCATTGGTGCAGTGCTCATGATGAAGTTCGCCGAACAAGCGGCTCCGTATTTTGAAACAGCTGAAATCATCGAGTTCCATCACAACGCAAAGGCCGATGCACCAAGCGGTACCGCAATGGCTACGGCACAACGCATGGCTGCTGCGAGCGATGAATGGGCAGCAGACCCCACGAAGCACGAAGTGATTCCTGGTGCGCGCGGTGGCGTTGGCCCAGGTGGCATTCGTGTTCACGGCGTGCGCATGGTGGGAATGACTGCATCACAAGAAGTGATCTTGGGTACTGCAGGTCAAACTCTGGTGATACGCCACGATTCCAATGATCGCGTGAGTTTTATGCCAGGTGTTGTGCTGGCGTGCCGCAAGGTGGCAGACCTACCAGGCCTGACCATGGGCATTGATTCGCTGTTGTAATTACTTCAGTACAGCGATGGCTGCGTCGTAATTAGGTTCGTTTGCGATATCGGAAACAAGTTCTGTGTGAAGAACTGTTCCTTTTTCATCGACAACTACAACGGCGCGGGCAAGAAGACCTGCAAATGCACCTTCGTTGAGACCAACACCAAAGACTGAACCGAAATCGGTACGGAATGACGATGCGTTCTGAACATTGGTGAGACCTTCAGAACCGCAGAAGCGACCCTGTGCAAACGGAAGGTCTGCAGAGACGCAGTAGACAACGGTGTTGTCGAGTGACGATGCCAACTCGTTAAAGGTGCGAACACTGGTGGCGCATGTTGGTGTGTCGACGCTAGGGAAGATGTTGAACACGACACGCTTGCCAGCAAGGGTGTCGTTGCTGAACTCTTGCAAGTTCGATGCGGTGAGTGAAAAGGAAGGAAGTGATTTTCCTGCAACAGGAAGATCGCCAACGGTGTTGACGGGAGTGCCGCCGAATGATGTCTGAGCCATGCAGGGAAGCATAACCCCTGAGGGCTACTCCGCGTCGGGTGCGCCAGGAGAACGGCGACGCGATGTTTGGTAAAAGGAAACGGCAAACAATGCCCCAACGACCCACCACTGGTATTTCTCGATGTAGTTAAGGGTCCACTTAATTTGGTCTTCAAAGGCTTTCCCGCCGAACCACATAACGATGAGGCGAATCACGATGCCAGCTGTAATGAACGTAAAGAACTTCGAGGCCTTCATGCCGAGGTGACCAACGAGCAGACACACAATGTTTGATCCCGGCATGAGCAGCACGGCGAGCCAACCAGCGCGCACGGTGGCCCGCTCGGTCCAGCGATAGATACGTGGCATTTCGCCCACTTGGGCCTCGGTCCAGCGCAGAGCCTTTTCGCCAAAGAGTCGACCGACGTAATACAAGGCCACGGCAGCGGCCAGCAGACGAAGAAAGCCAACGAGAAAGAAGGGAAACGCATCGATATAAGGCACAGAGGCAAACAGGACTCGACTACGGGCACTGAGCATGAGAACAAGGAGAGGATGATCATCGACCAGGGCCGGCCCGATATTGGTACCAATGGTTCCTGCGGCAAAGAGGAGCGACGTAAATGCAATGAGGAGTTTGCGCATCTGGGCAACCGTACTTCCTGCGGGCTTTCGCGTGGAGTCACACCATTGCTACGGTTCATAGGCGTGGCGCCGGCCACTTAGTCACTGGGGGACATTATGAAGGGTTTAATGCAGCCGACTCAATTGTCGATTAGCTACCTATTTGATCGCGCGGAAAAGTATCACCGCAACAAGCAGATCATCACCGCAACTGCAACCGGTCGCGAACGTATTACCTATGGCGAGTGGGCCGACCGTACACGTCGTTTGGGTGGAGTTCTCGACACTCTCGGCATTTCAGTAACCGGGCGAGTAGCAACGTTTGCATGGAATACGCAACGCCATCTCGAATTGTATTTTGCAGCTCCCTGTTCAGGTCGTGTGTTGCACACGTTGAACATTCGTTTGTTCCCCGAGCAAATCACGTACATCGTGAATCATGCTGAAGACGAAGTGATTTTCATCGACACTTCTATCTATGCACTCATCGAACCGTTGTTGTCCACCTTCACTACCGTGAAGCACCTTGTGTTTATGAACGACGGCAAAGGTGAGATGCCCACATCGGTCCCCGGTTTCCAGGTGCACGATTACGAAGTTCTACTTGCAGCAGCGTCGCCCGTTCAGTGGCCGATGGTTGACGAGAATCAGGCAGCCAGCATGTGTTACACAAGTGGCACAACTGGTAATCCCAAAGGCGTTGTGTACAGCCATCGCAGTACATATCTGCACACGATGGGCACCATGATGGCTGACTCAGTGGGTGTGAGTGAAGCAGATGTCATTCTTCCTGTAGTACCGATGTTCCATGCCAACTCATGGGGTCTTGCTCATGCAGGTGTTGCAAGTGGTGCAACCCTCGTGATGCCAGGTCCTGATTTGTCAGGTCCTGCAGTTGCCAATCTCATCGTGGAAGAAAAGGTCACCGTTCCTGCAGGTGTTCCCACAATTTGGATGGCAGTACTTCCCGAACTGAAAGGTCGCGACACATCACACATTCGTGTGATTCCGTGCGGTGGATCTGCAGTGCCTAAAGCACTGAGTGAGGCATATCGCGCAGAAACAGGAAAGCCCATTTTGCAAGCGTGGGGCATGACAGAAACAAGCCCCATTGCTGCAGTGTGCACATTGTCTTCAGAAGATCTTTTGTTGTCTGATGAAGAACAAGCAGAACTGCGCACCACGGTTGGTCTCATCAGTTTTGGTGTTGAGATGCGCGTCGTAGAGCCTGGAACTACTGCACCATTGCCATGGGATGGAGAGTCACAAGGTGAATTGCAGTGCGCTGGTCCGTGGATTGCTTCTGACTATTACAACGACCCACGGTCACGTGAAAGTTTCACGGACGACGGCTGGTTGCGTACCGGTGACGTTGCAGTTGTCGACGCTAAGGGTCGTATCCGTTTGGTTGATCGCACGAAAGACCTCATTAAGTCGGGTGGAGAATGGATTTCTTCAGTCGATGTTGAAAACGAACTGATGTCTCATCCAAAGATTGCAGAAGCTGCAGTTATTGGTGTCACGCACCCCAAGTGGAGCGAGCGTCCGTTGGCATGTGTGGTGGTCAAGCCGGGTGAAACACTGACCGAAAGTGAAGTGATTGAACATCTGGTTCCACGTCTGGCCAAATGGCAGTTACCTGACGCAGTGGTGTTTATCCCCGAAGTTCCCAAGACATCGGTGGGCAAGTTCTCGAAAAAGACCTTGCGCGAACAGTTCGCTGACTACGTATTGCCCGACGCCTAAAGGCGGCCAGAGCGAATTACTCGTTCTAAAAACTGTTGAGCTCGCTCCGATTGTGGGTTAGTAAACACCTGTGTAGGTGTGCCTTGTTCGATGATGTTTCCATTGTCGAGCACGCACACCACATCGCTTGTATCACGGGCGAATCCCATTTCGTGCGTGGCCAGCACCAGAGTCATGCCGGTTGCTTTTAACTCGCGCACCACATCGAGAACTTCGCCCACTAGTTCGGGATCGAGTGAACTAGTGATTTCGTCGAGCAGCAATACCTCGGGCTCTACGGCTAATGCACGCACAATGGCCACGCGTTGTTGTTGTCCACCCGATAATTGATCAGGGTAAGCCTCTGCCTTGTCGGCAAGACCAAATCGTTCGAGCAATTCAATCGCCTTGGCGCGAGCAAGGGGAGTGCTCACTCCGAGTGTGCGTGTAGGTGAGAGCGTGATGTTTTTCATCACAGACATGTGAGGGAAAAGATTGAAGTTCTGAAACACCATGCCAATACGGCGACGAATGGGGTTGGCATCAAAACCTGGTGCGGAGATATCGATTCCATCTAGGAGAATTTCACCGTCGTCGATTGGTTCGAGCAGGTTGAGGCAACGCAGCAAGGTGCTCTTTCCTGAACCACTTGGCCCAATAAGTGTGACCACGCTGCCATCGGCAATATCAAGGTTGATGCCCGTGAGTACGGGACGATCGCCGTACGACTTGTGCAGGTCATGAATAGATAACTTCATCGCACCCGTGTCCCCGTAGTGCGTCGCCGTTCGCGCTCGACCATGTAATCGGTAGTTCTGGTGAGGGGAATAGTGATGAGGAGGAAAATCACAGCAGCAACGACGAACGGAGTGAAGTTTGCAAACTTCGATTTATCGACTCCTGCTTGACGCAAAATTTCGATAGGGCCGATAAGGCTCACAAGCGCCACATCTTTTTGCAAGCTCACCATGTCGTTCATGAGTGGGGGAATGACGCGGCGAATTGCTTGGGGTAGAACGACAAAGCGCATTGTCTGCCAATTGGAAAGACCAAGAGAACGAGCAGCAGCTCGTTGTGATTCGTGGATACTTTCAATGCCTGCGCGAAAGACTTCGGCAACATAAGAGGCATAGGTGAGAACTAATGCAACAGAACCCCATAACAGTGGGCTGTTCCATGGGCGATCGAGTCCTAGGCCAGGAACACCAAAGCCAATGAGGTAGATCCACAAAATAATGGGGACTCCGCGCATGATGTCGGTGTAGGCGATGGTGAGTGCACGGATAGGGAACAGTGCAGCTGAGCGAGAGTTTCGTGCGACAGCAACAAGTAGTGCCAAGGCAACAATTGCCGGCATCGACCAGGCAAAGATTTTGATGTCGAGAATGAAGGCATGAAGAAGTCGAGGAAACGAATCAACAAATCTCTCACCATTGAAAAACGACTCGTGTACTCGATCCCATCGCGGCATTTTGGGTACGAAAAACACAATCGCGATTGCAACGGCCACACTGCTGACCGTTGCAATCGCAAGACTGCGTCGTTGTCGTGCGCGTTCGTATGCCGCGCGACGACCCGTAGTTGTACCCATCTCGTGTGGGTGTTACTAAATTAGGAAACCGCGATAACAGGAGCGCTGGTCTTGTCGGACAACCATGTCTTTTCGATGGTTGCCAATGTTCCATTGTCCTTCAACGTTGCAAGAGCAGTGTTGACACACGACACCAAAGTGTTGCCAAGGTCGAAGACCAATCCGAATTGATCGGGTGTGGTGCTCGCGCTTGCAGGGAACTGTCCAACAACAGATGCTCCGGTGAGTTCGACTGCAGCAATGTAGAACGCTGTAGGCAAGTCGACCACGATGGCGTCGATTTGCTTTGCTTCAAGAGCTGCTTTTGCTCCGGCGTTGTCGTCGTAGGCAAATGGTTCTGCACTTGGCTTGATGACATTAGTAATGAAATCAAGGCTGGTTGTTCCTGCTTGAGCTCCAAACTTTACGTCCTTCAAATCTGCAATAGAAGTTGCACCAATTGCTGATGATCCTTCAAGGGCAACAACAGCTTGATTTGTGGAGTAATACGAATCGCTAAAGGAAACTGTCTTCTTACGCTCTTCATTAATAGAGAACTGTTGCAAGTTGAAGTCGAAATTCTTCTTTCCAGGTTGCACTGCTTCGTCGAAACCGGTGCGTACCCACTTCACTGCGGCATCAGAAAAGCCGAGTTCTGCTGCTACGGCGTAGGCCACTGCAGCTTCGAAGCCTTCTTTGCTTTCTGGCTTATCGTTTTCTACCCAAGGTGAGTAGGCAGGGTTGCCTGTGCCAATGGTGAGTGTGTTTTCGGTGAGAGTCTTGCCGGCGGTGCATTCGTTTCCGGTGCCTGCACCTGCAGCTGCAGTGGTGTCAGACGATGAACTATCGCCACCGCATGCTGCGAGAACGAGTGAGCCAGTAATGGCGATGGAGAGCGCGAGTTTGCGCATGGTGGTTCCTTTCACGGAAGTTATTGGGCGGTCAAACTCTACAACGACTAATACCCGACCTAACAAGTCGGGTTTGAAACATATGGGGGCGGTTGCACCGCGTGCCGTCAGTCATAATGGTGCATGGCCCTTTTCGGACAAGTTCTCACGGCGATGATCACGCCCTTCGATGCCCATGGTGCGCTCGACCTTGCAGAGGCCGTTCGTCTGGCGAAGTGGCTGCAAGACAACGGAAACGATGGTCTGGTTATCTCAGGCACTACGGGTGAGTCATCCACACTGACCGATGCAGAAAAGCTGTCATTGTGGGAAGCCGTTATTGGGGCGGTCACCATTCCAGTGATTGCAGGTTCAGGCTCTAACGACACTGCACACTCCATTCATCTCACCAAAGAAGTCACCAAGATGGGTGCTGCTGGAATTCTTGCTGTTGGGCC
>WLEX01000054.1 GCA_009704065.1 Actinomycetota bacterium | reverse complement strand
GTTCCGATCAAGCTCATTTTTCGGTACAACGTGCCGCTGCTCAACTTGGTCTCGGTCGAGATTCAGTTGTCACTGTTTCCACCACATCCAGTGGCGCAATGGACATAGCAGCCCTGGACACCACCATTACAGACCAACTGGCGGCGAAGAACACCATTATCGCCATCGTTGGCACCGCCGGCACCACCGACCTCGGCGTCATTGATCCCCTTGATGCCATCGCAACACGTTGCGAACAGATCAATGCGTGGTTTCACGTTGATGGAGCAGTTGCTGGCTCATACCTAATGTCACCACAACTATCACCAATGCTGAACGGTATTGCTAGAGCAGATTCGGTCACAATCGATTTTCACAAAATATGGTTTCAGCCGTTCAACGCGAGTGCCCTGATTGTGAAGGACGTGGATCGATTTGATTTATTGCGTGTCAAATCAAAATATCTCGATCGTGGGGACGAAGTTCCAGGAATGATCAACCTTGTAGGCAGGTCACTCGACACTTCCCGTCGTTTCGATGCAGCAAAAGTGGTGGTGTCTCTTAGAACAATCGGCCGATCAGCTTTTGCAGAGATGCTGCACCACGTTGTTGCACTTAGTGCTCACGCTGCGCAGCAAATCGAAAAATCATCGACACTCATGCTTCTCACAAAACCAACAGGCGCGATGTGCGTCTTCGATGCAGTGGGGTGCGACGCAGATGACCTACGCCGGGTACAACAGAATTTGTTGATGGCAGGCGACATGGTTCTTGGGCGTACCGAGATCAAAGGCCGTGCCGCACTGAAGTTCACGTTCATGAACCCACTCGTGACGTTCAGCGATGTAGACAACCTCATCACCACAGTCGAAAGCGCCCTGCAAGCAATAACGGTTACCAAGGTTTAGGAAACGAAAAAGGGGCCCGGTTCTGAAAAGAACCGGGCCCCTTTTCAATTCAGTTGTCTAACCAGGAACACTCGCTGTTGGGCGAAGCGCTGGCGCTTGTGCTGTACCTTCCTTCGCACCGGCTGCGTTCTCAACTGCTGGTGCTCCAGTGAAAGCTCGCTCAGCTGCAGGAATGAATCCTGGCTTTTCAGCTGGAGAAGCAAGCTCTGTGGGAGGAGCTTGATTCGAAGTGGTATTTCCCAATTGACCATCAATAGTTTTCACTGTGGATTTACCGTTGGCGTCAACACTCTTCTGTTCAACAGTGTTGTCACCGGTTTGCGTCAGGACCTGATAGTCCGAGCCTGACGCAGAGGTTCCTGTGCGCACTTCTACCGCTGGCGCTTCACTAGTGACGTCAAGGCTGACCTCTTGCCCACTCTTTGTTGTTAGTTCGACAGCCAATGTTTCACCATTAGACGTGATGCTGTTGTTCTCACCATTTGAAGATGCCACCAGTGCACCGTCAGCAAGTGTGAGCACGGCATTGGGATCATCTGTTGAGATGTTGTTGTCTGCGATAACAACAGAGCCAGTACTTGAACCAGCAGTATCGATTTGAATTGCAGCTGTAGAGGTGAACCCAGTGACACGAGTTGTTGACGGCAACTTGAAGGAAAGCTTTTCTGCACTAGGAGCTGTCACCATGTATGAAGTCACTCCACCTGCATTCGTTGCTGAACGCATAGGAACTACAGAAACGTCACCGCGGGTGGCGCCCTTGCCAGTGGGCCCGAAAGCGCCATTCTTTGTTTTCACAGACCAATTTGGATCAGCAGATCGCACAACCAAAATGGTCTTATCGACACTGCTTTTGCTTGCACAGAATGGGCAAGTTCCAGACGTACGTGACGATATCGACGTCATGTCCATGTCGGCTGCGCCACCACTCCACGCTTCGGGGTCATTGGCAGGGTCTTGGCCAGAATAAGCAAAAGTCCACTTATCGGCTTTCAGGTCGACTGTGACATAACGATCTTTGCCTGGCCAGTTCGAATCGTAGATCTTGATATTTACGACATCTTTATTAACCCATTCGAGCGCATAGGGAAGAATGGCATGTCCACCATGTGATGAATACACACCAAGTGTGTATGACAGCTCACGTTTCGCAAAAGAAGCCTCTAATGCGGCGACTTTTTCCTTCAAAGAAGCACCGGCCCACTTCTCTGTATCGGACACCACTTCTTTCAAGAACTGGGTTGCAAACGTACGCATGAGACCGTGAGTGATGTCGCCCTTGTTCTCGAGGGAAACCGTACTTGGCTCAGCCGCCGCAATGAATCGCTCCTGTGCTGTAACGGCAAAACCCTCACAATGGCCAGAAGCACGCGCCTCGTTCACCATACGAGCAAATGCTGCGGCTTCAGGGACCAGCGTGCAAGGCATAGTGCCCCCCACACACACATCTTTCGAAAGACCGAACATTTTGACTAAGTCGTCAGCTTCGAATTCTTCAGAGGAAGAAGCAGCAGTGAAGTTTGCAAACGAGAAACCGTTCGGATTGACATTCAAGCCCGTGGAAACGTCAGTGGCAGTAAGAGTGGCTGTACCAGATGACGACCCACCTCCGCATGATGCAATAAAGAATGCGCCGACAATAATGGCGGTGAAGCGATGTGAAAATTTCATGTTCAACTGACTCTTTATTATGACCAGGTGCCGTTAGCACGAGAGAACACAACTACAGAACCCTTGCCCGCATTCGGTCCACCAACTGCAACGGTATTGCCATCAGCAGACAGAGAAACCGAGGTGCCGTAGTTTGCCTTGGTTTCCCCACCAGTGATGGTGAGAACTTTCTGCAAAGACCACTCTGCACCAACACGGACGAATACTGAAGAGGAACCTTGATCCACGACATTTCCAACATCGTCACCCGATGCACCAATTGCCACGGTGTCTCCATCGGCAGAGAGAGCCACAGACACACCAAAGATGTCCCCTGCTGCCCCTGCTTCGGCTACCAAAGTTTTTTGCAAAGTCCATGCACCACCAGTACGCGCAAAAACATGAACGTTTCCTTGATCTGCCTTGCCAGACACATCGGCATAGACAGCACCAATTGCAAGTGTGTTTCCGTCTTTGGAAATAGCCATCGAGTAGCCGAACCAGTCTTTTGCCGCGCCATTTGCGTCAGAAAGAACTTCTTGTTGCACCCACTTGCCACCTGAGCGCCCAAACACCGTGACTGACCCTTGGTCGCTGTTGCTACGCAATGAGCCAACAGCCAGCGTGGAACCATCTGCAGACACCACTACGGCTCCACCGAATGCATCACCATCTTGGCCAGCACTAAGCGCAGCTTGCGCTGTCTCAGTGGCCGGTGCTTCCGTGACAGTTGGAGCTTCACTCGAGGTAGGAGTTCCGTCTTCAACAAGGGTTGTGTCTGTAGCAGCTTCACCTTCCACTGTTGTGGTGGTGAGCGCAGCATTTTTTACGCGCTTCACAGTGGTGTCACTTGATGATGAACCTCCACCACAGGCTGCAAATAATGCAGACGACATACTGATAACAAGACCCACTCGGGCCATACGACGAACAAGTACGTGATTCATTAAATCCTCCGATAAACGACCTCTTGACCGTAACAGAGTCCAAGACTTTTGACTAGAGAAAACGTGGGAAAAATATGACTACAAGATGAACAAAAAAGAGGCCCTCGCGAGCGAACTCGCGAGGGCCTCTTTACGTACTAGACGAAGTTTTTACTTCTTCTTACGGTTGTATGCGTATCCGCCACCACCAAGCATGGCAGCAACAAGAATCAGCAACCACCAAAGGTTGTTGGAGCTAGATCCACCTCCTGAAGAAGAAGTAGTTGCTTCAGCAGACTTGCCAGAACGATTTACATCGAATGACTTCTGCTGAATTGCACTATCTACAAGTGTCATGAATGTGAGCTTCTTCGCATCTTTGCCAACAGCAATCTTGCTGAATTGAGCACCATCAAGAAGAGTGCGCTCTCCGCCGTCAATGCTGACGTAGAGAGGGGCATCGAGTGCACCAAGGTCCTTGGCGATTTGGTCGTAGCAGGCCTTATCGCAGTTGATAAAGGTTGCATCTGTTGCAATCGTGACTGTCTTTTCATCAGTCTTGATTGAAGCGTTGCTTACTTTAACTTCCGCAGGAACAGTGCTAGTAGTAGTGACTGCTGGAGCAGTTGGGGTTGTCTTTGCAACTGTCGACCACTCTGAAATCACTTCTGCAGTTCTGTTCTCGGCAGCAACACGGATCTCATTTTCTTGCCCATTTGCAAGACCAAGAGCTAATACTTCCGTAGTTTCTGTTCTAAAGGTAATTGCGTTAGCAAAACCATCAGTCGAAACCTGTACCAAGTAACTGGTTACTTCGGTGTTGCCCGCTTCTGGAGCATCCCAAGAAATTGAGGCTGAACCATTTCCGGCCACTGCAACAACATTTGTTGGTGCTGCAATGACTGCTGGATCAACAGGTGCCGATTGTGCAGAACCCTTGACGTAGTCAGGGTCGTCAATCAACGACATCACAACTTGAACATGCTTGTACGTTCCGTAGCAAGGATCACCGTAGTTACCGTTGCTCGCAGGAATGGTTCCTGAAGTCTTGTTTGCTATTGCGGCTTCAACAATTTCAACTGAAGTCTTGGAATGGCACCATCCGATGGAGACCATGTTTCCTTCAAGTTTCTGGATGCCGTATGAAGCAAACAGAACCTTTCCAAACATTTTGCCTTCAGGGGCAACTACGTCTATTCCGTAATGCTCAGGTGTCTCGAAGTATGCAGTGTTTGGTGCATCAATCGCGACGCCAGTCTGCATTGCATCAGCTACATAGTTTTCATCATCTACCAAAGTAATAAGTGCCTTTACGCGCTTATATGTTCCCCAACAAGGGTCACCGAAATTGGTGTTGCCGGCAGGAAGAGTAAACGAGGTTTGTCCAGCGGCAACTTCTTCAACGACACTTACTGAAGTATCAGAATGGCACCAACCAAGAGTAAGAACCTTGTCTTCCACAGTTGGAGTTCCGTATGAAGCCCAGAGGACCGTTCCAAACTTCTTTCCGGCAGGTGCACGGAAAGTTCTGTTGTTTGCTGGGTCATAGGTTTCATCGCCTTCAACCAACATCGTGTCTGATTCATCAATTGAATGACTTGTGACCTTTGCAGGCTCGGTTGTCGATGAAACAACAGATGATTCCGTAGTTTCTACTGAAGTTGATGGGATAGAAGTTGGAGTACCAGCTTTTGAATAGTAAAAACGCTGGGCGTCGAAATCGCCTACGACATATCGCGCATTGACATGGTCATGCGCAATGTAAGTTGCGTTGCTAATTCCCGATGGGTTGATCGGACAAAAAGTTCCTGAATCACCACATTCTCCAGAGCCGCTTCCGTTGAAAAGGACGGGCACTGTTGAGCCAGCTGAGAGATCCCATACTTTGTAGCCCTGGTTGTAGTTGATGCGATACAAGTACTGACCATCAGTAGCAATACCGTGGTCATCGTTTGGCCAACCCTCTGTATCAGTAAGTATGTAGTCCTGGTCCCATGTGACGGTTGCAGAAGCACCGGATCCTGAGACGTTGTAGACGCGCAATGTGCTCTCTACAGCCGTTGCCGCATTAACTGGATACGAAATACGTGCGATGCGACCATCAGGGAAGTCAGTCAGGTTGCTGTGCATCCAGAAGGCACCTGATGGGAGTGGCTTATCTGAAGGCACTTCAACTTTTGTAGCTGTCCAATCAGAGGTAGATGTGCAATACAAGTCTCCACCGTGTGAACTTGTCCAGATACATCCGTGGCTCAATGCAAGGTTGGCTTGTGCGCCGTCGACATCACCTGGTGCATTAGATACTTCATGACGAACAGTGTTCTGTCCATCAAATCCGGTTTCATAAATGACGCCATTTGGATCATCGCTAGTACGGACGAATACTTTTTCTCCATCTGTCGCAACGCCACGAACGTTTCCAGAAATTCCAGAAATGTCGACGATTGTCTCATCGGAGCCGAGCATTTTTTCAGGCTGTACTAATGCGGCGTTTTTAGTACGGTTCCCATTAGAAGATGAGCTTGAACCGCTACACGCCGCGAGTGCAAGCACTCCGACTGTGGCGAGAGCAACGCTCAATTTGGTTGATATACGCATGTAATCCCTTTGTAAAGATGAGCTGAAGTCAAAATCCATGAATTGGAGGAAATATTTTATTGGACAAAATATCTAATGACCGAGCAACCGTAACAGACGTACCAATTTTTTGTAAGTACTAAAGTCGCCTATTTATATAAGGTTTTGTACGGTTGGTCTAGAAACTCAACGACATAGATGTGCCCACTCTGCAAGTGCAACAAGAGTCATAGCTGCCTGTTTCGAGGAGGGCGCATGTGAGACATGAGGCCAAATGCGAGACCCACGCACGGTAGCCGCCGGTGGGGCGAGGCCAACAAGTTCAGAAACCTGTTGGACCTGGGGATATATGTAGTGGGCGTTGAGGGACTCGAACCCCCGACCCTCTCCTTGTAAGGGAGATGCTCTAGCCAACTGAGCTAAACGCCCGGATTTATAGGTCCGGCCTACTGGTGGTACGAAGTATATAAAGGTTTCCTGCTTCTGCCACTAGGAGCAGATACATCGCCTTGTTTCAAGCGACCGATATCCTCCCTGAGCGGCAGTTGATCGCCGTCCCGAAAGGCCCACCATGAAGCACAAATTAACTCTGAACCTTGTTGTTCTGGGCCTGTTCTTTCTCGCAGCATGCAGCAATTCACCTTCTGAATCCTCGAACCGCGAAAGGAATGCCACGATCACGACTACTGCTGGCACGACCACTACTTCAATCAGTTCAAATGCTGTTGCAGCCCAATGCACGCCCACCATCCAGGCTTCAGTGTTAACAACATGTAGTTCATTTACGGATTTTTCTTACATCTGGCTAGACGCCACAAATTACTTGTCTTCACTAGCCGGTGCAGGGGTAGCTTCTACAACGAAATTTGATTTCAAAAAGTTAAATCCCGTTGCTGGAGCTACTCGGGTCATGGTCTGGATTACTTTCACAGATGGCTCCCGTATTTCAAAGGCCATGTTCCCATTAGGAACCACCACAAAAGAGACTGCAATCACGTCGACGGCAACGACAACAACGACATCAACGACCACAACGACGACTCTTCCAGGGTGCAAGATTTCCATCGCTTCAAGTGGATTAGTTACTGCGTGTAAAGCGTTTAGCAGTTTTACTTATTCATTCTGGAATGATGTCACCCAAATCTCCGGAGCCATAACTGGTTGGAATAAAACACCGCTAAATGTATTCCGCATTCCTGGTTCACGAAGCGCTACTCGAATTCAACTCACACTCAAATTCTCTGACGGTAAGTCTTATACAAATTTCTTCGTTCCCTACACAAACGCAAAAGACTCCTCAATCATTTTGCGATAACAGTCTTCTTGCTTAGACCATTACGTAGTGGTGGTTGTGACAGGAACAGTCGTTGTCGTTGTGGTGACGGGCACAGTCGTAGTGGTAGACGTGCTTGTAGTAGTCGTGGTAGTCAATGGAACCGTAGTGGTGGTCGGCGGAACCGTAGTTGTGGTGGTCGTGGCGGGAGGAATCACAAAACCGTTAGCCCAACCCCAACGAATATCCATCGGTGCGCCCACCTTGGTGCCAACGGTGGTGGAAATTGCATCAAGGGATCGGCGAACTTGTGCCCAGCCATCCCATGCCGAGACTCCTGTAGTGGGGCAACCGGCTCGCACCTGACTACACGCTGCTGTTTGCACCGTGATGCCTGCCAATCGCAGCGGCATCCCCATAGCTAATGCACGAGCTGCGAGAACAGCCCATTG
>WLEX01000053.1 GCA_009704065.1 Actinomycetota bacterium | reverse complement strand
TGACTCAGCTTTCGCGAAGCGTTGAAGGAGCAAGGGTTCTGATAACTGGAGCCGGAAGTGGCATGGGACGTGCCACAGCCATGCTCTTTGCAGACGAAGGAGCTCGCATCATGATCACGGATTGGGATGCAGATGCCCTCCAGGGCGTGGAATCCGAGATTGTTGCTGCACACGGGAAAGATCGTGTCGAGAGTCGTGCCGGAAGCGTGGCCGACCATAGCGACCGTTGCGCGATTATTGATCAGATGGTGTCAAGGTGGGGCGGAGTAGACATTCTCGTCAATAACGCAGGTATCAGTCGGATCTCCTCGGTGCACTCGGATATCGAGACTTTCACCTTGAACTGGGAAGAGACATTCGAGATCAACGTTTCGGCTCATGCGCATTTCATTCGCGAATGTCTCCCGTACTTGTTGCTTGCACCACAAGGTGGGCGAGTGGTGAATATCGCATCCACGGAAGCATTGGTAGCAACCGGTGGTCTTGCTGCTTACACGGCGGCAAAACATGCAGTCATCGGACTGACGAAAAGCTTCGCCGTAGAGCTGGGTCGTCACAACATCACTGTGAACGCTGTTTGTCCTGGCCCAATCGAAACTGGCATGACACAAGGAATTCCTGAAGAAGCCAAGCAGAAATACGCCCGAAGAAAAGTGCCGGTTCGTCGCTACGGACAACCTGAAGAAGTAGCCCACATGACATTGAGTCTGTGTCTACCGGCTGCTTCGTTTGTAAATGGCGCTGCACTTGTTGTTGATGGCGGCATGTCTATTGCACACGCATAACGATCAACCCGTGTAGCCGTCATCCATTCCAGTAAATCCTGATGGTTCGTGTGCGCCAAGAACCAAAGTTTCTAGTACGCCGATTCCCTCATGTACCTCTCCATTGCTCAGGGTGCACACAACTTTGCTTAACGTCTGTGTGTGTAGATGAGTCATTGCCATCGGATTGGCTACAGGGATGGTGAATCTCTCTCCACCCGTAGCACTTTCACCTTTCCAATTTCCGTGGCCCCAGTCGGGGCTTAGATACCCCAGTCCCACCATTTGGAAATGCACAAGTGGTGTAAAGGTCATTGATGCACTGTCTTTTGCGAAGTTGTACGTGAGATCAAACTGATGTGATCGTCGTGTTCCGTGTTCCCAGGTGTAGTCATATGTGACTGAATGCGCATGTTTGATTGTGTCTGCACCGATGAGCATTGCTCCCGACTCGTGCCAACGTTGTCCGTCGGCGTACTCGTTCACATCGAAGACAGTTCCAAATGTGTCAAAACACACTGGTGCCCACAACCAATAAAACTGTGGTGCGGTATTCATTGGTGCACCCATCTGCACTCTTTCGCCGATTCCACGAATACCCCAGGACCGGTCGCGAGAGCCGAGAACATTGTGGGGAGAAATCTCTATGCGAGTTCCGTCAACCTCAATCCAACCAGTCCAATTTCCTAACTGTGTAAGCCGGGTGTACTCCATGGTGGTTCGGTTACCACTGCGAACAAGAAATGGAGGCTCCTCGTAGGCCAATGTTGTTGCGTTGTAGGTGATGTCGGCACGTAATCCATGTTCGGGCGAATCCACCAATAAACGATGACTCTGAAGAGGGATGAGAATCTCTATTGATATTGGACCAATAGAAGTGCACTTCATACGGTCATGGGGCGCACGAGCAGACGAATGAACATTGATTTGCTCATTATTAATGATCACACTGAAGGAGGCATCCATCACATGACGGTTCGGATACAAACCCATTGCCGCAGCGAAGAAAATGTCGCCTGATCGCGAGTACCCATTAAAAAAGTAACGGTCATAGTGACTTGGGTCGCCCGAAACAGGATGGGCCACCGGCTCAGAGGTTTGATGAATGGGGTAGTCGTCGAAGGAACTAATCATGACTGTGACCGTAGCCACCGTGGAGCCACCGCAAAGAACGGGACAGATGGTCCTTCTTCGTCCTACAGTCTTATCCATGTTCTCTTTGTCGCCGAAGGCATTTCGCGCTGTCTGCGGAGTTGCGCTGGGTTCGTTGTGCGTCATTGTGTTTACGGGCGCATTGGTAAGACTTACCGGTTCGGGTTTGGGATGCGCCGATTGGCCCCGGTGCAGCAGTGAAAAGTTCATCGATGTTTCTGCTGGGCACACACTGATCGAACAAGCCAATCGTTTGTTCACGGGAGTTGTGTCTGCAAGCGTCATAGCAGCTGTTCTCTTCGCCTATAGAAGAAAAAATCGCCAGACCAAAATCATTGTGTACGCATGGGGCCTGGTCGTAGGGGTACTCGCACAAGTTGTTGTGGGGGGCATTGTGGTGCTTACCGGACTTAATCCCTTTGCAAACATGGCTCACTTTCTTATATCCATGGTCTTGATCGCCAACGCCTTCGTGTTATATCGGTCTTCAGCAGATGAAACTATGTCAAACGTTTTTCGCAAGTCACCATCTATCGACCATCGATTATTTCCCCTATTAGGGGTGCTGTCTATAGGCGCGTTGGTGACCGGAACAGTGGTTACCGCTACTGGTCCGCATGCTGGTGACGAGAACGCTGTTCGCTTCGGGTTTGCCCTGGAGAGCGTTGCCCGTATTCATAGCGTGAGCATCATTTGTACGATCACACTTATATGTTTCATCGCTTTTAAACTAAAAAACAGCCATGACGAAAATAGTAAAGATGCCATGTTGGCATTACTTGTGGTTTCATTGATGCAGGGCGCAATTGGCTACACGCAGTATTTCACTGGAGTTCCTGTGATTCTGGTGTCTGCTCACATTATTGGAGCAATAGCTTTTTGGCTGTCGGTCTGCAATGTAATGCTTGCTCCGAGATAGCGCCTTTATTGCTGCAACAGGTCATACAAATGCGAGCAATCATTCAGAGTAAGGATGCTGGCGTTGTCTGCATATTTCACAGTGGTAATGCTGGTGTTCTCCACCATCATCCACAGTGATCGTTCCGTATTTAGTAATGCGGCTACATAAGCGTTAATCACACCTCCGTGACACACCACAGCGATGCATCCACCAGAGTGCTGGTCGGCTAACGAGTTGATACGGCTCGATACTCGATTTCTGAAATTCTGATCACCTTCGCCATTTGGTATTCCGTCCCAACGTCCTGTCTTTGACCACTCAATCCAATCGGGATCATTGGTCGCAGCGCGTCTGCGAAATTCTCCTTGGCTCCAATCTCCCAAACGAACCTCTTCAAGATCTTCAAAGACTTGAACTGCTATGCCGTGATGCCGGGCTATTTCTTGGGCGGTATCAAATGCACGTAAAAGGTGGCTGGAATACACAGCATCAATTTTCGAGGTTGCCAGGCGGCTACCTACAGCTTCTGCCTGCTGTTTTCCGATTACATGGAGCGGAGGGTCATGACTCTCGGGCGTCCCAGGAACGATGTCCGCCGATCGTCCATGACGAATGAGCAGGATGCGACAGCCTTCACCTATAGATCCATCGAGGGTCGGTTGAGGGACACTGGTTGAGTCAGGAGTGCCAACTCCTTTGATTGATTCCATGCTTGTTATCTTTGTCGCTATGACGAATGAAGATGAAGTTCTCCTTGAAATAGCAGACCACATAGCCACCATCACATTGAATGCTCCTGGGCGCATGAACACCATCTCTGGTGTGATGTTGACCTTGCTCTCTCAGAAACTGTTGGAGGCCGATTCGAATCCCGATGTGCGTTGCATAGTTCTCACAGGAGCTGGCCGAGCATTTTGTGCCGGTCTCGACCTTGGTTCCCAGTCTGGAAAAACTGAGTCACTCGGAGTCCTCGATAACACCGAGGCAAATATGGTCGAGTTCGATCTTCGTGGCGCACCACCCATTGTTTTGCATGGCCTCGACACTCCCGTTATCTGTGCGCTTAACGGTGGTGCGGCGGGTTACGGTCTCGATATTGCGCTGGGTTGCGATATTCGCATTGCGGCCGACACAGCCAAAATGGCACCAGGCTTTGCCAAGAGGGGAATCCTTCCAGAGAGCGGAGGTACATGGTTGCTTCCACGCATGGTCGGCTATGCGCGTGCAGCAGAGATTGCATTTACAGGTCGAACTCTCAATGCAGACGAATGTCTTCACATGGGTCTTGTCACCAAAGTTGTTCCTGCAGCTGAGCTCATGGACAATGTCATGGACATGGCCGGTGAAATTGCGAGCAATGCTCCGCTAGCAGTTCGAGCTATTAAGCGAATGATGCGTGCAGCAGAGACTGAAACATTTGAACAGAACGTGCATCATGTGTTCTTACAGTTACTTCCACTTTTCCGAACGAAAGATTTCAAAGAGGGTGTGGCTGCATTCATCGAAAAGCGCCCACCACATTTCATTGGTAAATAGTTAGTGAGCACAGATTCCGATCCATTTAGGGTTCTTGGAATCTCTCGCATATCTTCCGACAGTGAAATTCGCACTGCTTGGAAGGAATTGGCTCGCACACATCATCCCGATATGGGAGGTGATGTAGCTGCAATGCAGCGCATCAATACGGCCCTAGAGGAAGCGCTTGCACTGTGTGTAAAGCAAGACCACGCAAATGCGGTGCCCACGGTGTTGCACCGAGACGTTTCTAGTCTGACAGTTTCGGTGTTACCGGTTGATTGTTATCTAGCTCTAGAAGTTGTTGCAGCAATTTGTGGTCCCACTGTTCACGAAGACCCTCCGTATGTATTGGAGTTTCATCTGCACGACACACCGGTGCAGCATGCGTTGTATGGGTGGTGTCGGTGTGAGTTGGTCCCAGAAGCTGGGTCAACCACTATGCACCTCACAGTGGGCTCCGATGATCGCAAACAATCACCGTCGGTCGAAGAGGTGCGTGATTACTTAGTACTGCAACTCAACACCATAGATTGGCCAGAAAACTAAGCGGATGCCTTAAGTAGGCGATCACGAATTGCCATGCTTAGGCCTTCGCCTTGAGGCTGTACAACCACTACATGGCTGAATCCCTTTACATCTGCGGTTCGAAGATGTTGATACAACTCACGCGCAAGGATCGTCTCGTTTTGTTCGTAAATCACCGTGACGGAAAATCCAGATGCTTCCAATTTCTGTGCTCGAGAGAGCGCTGCGCTGTGATTTTCAGTCAACACAACCGTAGCCATAGGCGAGTAGTGCGATAACAACATTCCCGGTGCACGAGATTCCCCGATGTTTTCCGAAAGAGTAAGACCGGTAACGCGCGCGATCTCATTGCTGGCGATTACCCCTGGTCTCAATATGGTCATCGATTGTGCAGCACAATCAACGATGGTCGACTCGATGCCCACCTCGCAAGTTCCACCATCTAGGACATAGTCGACCTGTTCGCCTAAATCGTCAAGAACATGTTGTGCAGATGTGGGACTAACTCGCCCAAACTTATTGGCTGAAGGTGCCACCACACCATCGTCTACGCGTTGCAGCAACGCGATAGCCAACGGATGTGATGGAACTCGAATTGCAACGGATTCGCGTCCTCCCGTCACCCAATCGGGGACCAGCGAGGAACGGGGAATTAGCAATGTCAACGGCCCTGGCCAGAACTCACTCATTAATGCCAAAGCATGCGATGAGACTTCGCCCCATTTCGACACATCTGCATTAGGTGGGAGATGCACTATCAGCGGATGATCTTTTGGACGACCCTTTGTGGAAAAAACACGATCAACTGCGGTTTCGTCGAGAGCTCGCGCGGCTAGTCCGTACACCGTTTCAGTAGGCATTCCCACAATTCCACCATCGCGAAGGATGGTGCTTGCACGATCGATGTCGTCGCCCAAACGGTCAGCAAATGTCATGCTAAGAAATCGAGTAACGCATCAATGAATGAGAATGATTCAGTCGTTGCAAAATGGTCAGTGTTTCGAAGCACAACCAGTTTTCCATTAGGAAACGCATTAGCAAGCTTCGTTGCGGGCGCTGTGAAATCTTTGTCTCCGATAACAACAAGAACTTCATTCTCAATGGCCCCCAAGACAGAGGGATCAATCGGTTCAGCTGCGGGACGTTTCATGATTGCAGTCAAAGCGAGCACATCATTTCCTGGAGTATTGCCATAATTGGCAAACATGCGTGCGAAAGTGTCGTCTTCTCCCGCACGACCTTCGAGGGCGTCAACGATTCGCCTATTACCTGCAGGGTCAGACGGGGAGAAAACTCCGTCACCAATTCCCGCCAAGACAACTTTTCCAAAACGGTTCGGATCGGCGATTAACGCCCGAAGGGTAGTGAGTGCCCCCAATGAGAACCCGACAACATCGACTACCGGCTTTTGGGGAAGATTCTCGAGTAGCCACTCCGGCAGGGCCGAATAGGCCTCAGGCTCATGTGGCTTGTCCTGATCACCATGTCCAAGCAGGTTTAATCCCACCACTTCTCGACCAATATCGGCCAGTAGCGCGTCGATACCAGGCTTTTGCCAGGTATCGGTGAAATTGCCAGCCCAGCCATGAATAAGGACAACAGGAACGTTCTCAGAAGTAGCCATACCAACACGGTAGTCTCGTTGTGCCCTATGCGGTTCTTACATGATCTCCCACCCCACGATTTGACCTATAACGATGTGTTCATGGTTCCGAGCAGTTCCTCGGTTCCATCGCGCTTCGATGTGAATCTCAGTACCCCCGACAACATCGGAACAAATGTTCCCATTGTCGTGTCCAACATGACTGCCGTCGCCGGACGTCGAATGGCGGAAACAGTCGCACGCCGTGGGGGACTAGTGGTTCTTCCTCAAGATATTCCACTCGACATCATCAAGATGGTGGTCGACCATGTCAAGTCGCGTCACCCCATTTTTGAAACTCCCATCACGCTTGCACCAGAAGACACAGTGGGGGAAGCCCTCAGTCTCATTCACAAGCGCGCGCACGGAGCAGTCATTATCGTTGACGCAGGAAACCATCCCCTCGGCATCTTTACCGAACACGACGCTTCCGGATTCGATCGCTTCACACAATTGAAGAACGTAATGAATCCCGACATGGTTGTTTTCAATGACACCACGTCAGTACCCGATATTCACGACGCCTTAATTGAGCAGCGACTCTCTTTCGCCCCTGTTGTAAATGCACAAGGCGTATTGGTTGGTGCAATTACGCGTAAGGGCGCTTTGCGAAGCACCATTTATCAACCAGCGGTCGATAAGCAAGGGCGATTCTTGTCATCGGTAGCAGTAGGAATAAATGCCGATCCCGCAGGGCGAGCACGAGCACTCGTCGACCTAGGAGTCGACGTACTCGTTATCGATACTGCCCATGGCCACCAAGATCGCATGTTGCGTGCCATCGAAGAGGTTCGCGCTGCAGCGCCTTCTACAACCATTGTTGCCGGCAACGTCGTTACACGTGACGGAACACGCGACCTATTAAACGCTGGAGCAGACATCATCAAGGTTGGAGTCGGACCTGGTGCCATGTGCACCACTCGAATGATGACGGGCGTGGGTCGTCCGCAATTTAGTGCAGTCCTTGAGTGTGCCGAGATGGCCCGATCAATGGGTAAGCACGTGTGGGCCGATGGTGGAGTTCGTTATCCTCGCGATGTCGCGTTAGCTGTGGCCGCGGGTGCATCGAACGTGATGTTTGGTTCTTGGTTGGCCGGTACGTACGAATCAGCTGCAGACACACTTCGTGACACAGAAGGTCGTTTGTATAAAGAAAGTTTCGGCATGGCATCCAATAGAGCCGTGAAGAACCGCACTCGCACCGAATCAGCTGTGGAACGTGCTCGTAAAGAACTCTTTGAAGAGGGAATAAGCACTTCGCGCATGTATCTCGATGCTGTGCGACCCGGCGTCGAAGACATCATCGACCAAATCGTTGCCGGATTACGTTCTTCTTGCACATATGCAGGTGCATCAACGATCAATGAATTTCATGAACGCGCAGTTGTCGGTGTACAAAGTTCAGCGGGATATGACGAAGGTCGTCCACTCGGTACGAGCTGGTAAATAATGCGTGTTATTGCCATCGATGGTCCCGCAGGGGCTGGCAAATCAACCGTGGCCAAACAAGTTGCGCTGGCAACAGGTCTTCAATATCTCGATACTGGCGCGATGTACCGATGCATTGCAT
>WLEX01000052.1 GCA_009704065.1 Actinomycetota bacterium | reverse complement strand
TTGACATGCTGTCCGCCTGCACCTGATGCGCGATACACATCGATACTGAGATCGTTGTCGTTAATTTCCAGGTCGAGTTCTTCGGCTTCCACCATGACTGCAACCGTGGCAGACGAAGTATGAATACGTCCTTGTGCTTCTGTTGCAGGTACACGCTGCACTCGATGTGGGCCGCCTTCAAACTTCAAGTGACTCCATGCATCGTCGCCCTTGAAAAGCATCGTGACTTGGTTGATGCCACCCATTTCGGAATTGTCGACCTGCATGGTTTCAACATTCCAGCCACGCTTCGATGCGTACGCCACGTACATTTCCATGAGATCGCGGGCGAACAAGTTGGCTTCTTCTCCACCTTCAGCACCACGGATTTCCATGATGACGGGCTTCCCATCATTGTCGTCTGGTGGCAACAGCAACACCTGCAATTGTGCTTCGAGTTCTTCCACACGTGCTTCAGCAGCATTGGCTTCGGCACGGAACGAATCACGCTCATCACCAGTGGTTTCGATCATGAGTTCTTTTGCGGCTTCCGCGTCGCCACGGGCATCGCGCAAATCTCGAATGCACTGCACAAGAGGCGTGAGTTGTTTGTATTTACGTGAGGCGTCACGTAAACGGTTTTGATCACCCAAAACCTCGGGACTACCAAGGCTTACTTCGAGCTCGGTGTAATCCCGCTCAATAGATTCAAGGCGACCATTCATGCAGATACAAGGCTAGAGGGTGAGTCCCCTCTTACTTCTTGAACACTTCCTGAAACACAAAAGAACCACTCGACGGTAGGTACTTCACCGCTCCGTAGGTAGTCCACCGGCCCGATTGATAGCCAGAGGCATACACAACACCATCTCGCTGGTCTACTTCGGGTGATTCAATTTCTTTCACAATGTCGCGGCCATTATCGATATCAAGCCAACTCCACTTGCAATGATCTGGCCCACTCCACGGAAAAGCAAAAAAAGACCCGTATAACTTGCCACCTTTGTTTCGGTTGTCGCCATAGGTAACAAAAAAATCAAGGATGCCATCATTCGTGAAGTCGTACGAATACACCTTCAGTGGGTCGAGCCCACGGCCACCATTCAATTGGTCAGAGATGTCTGCCCATTGCTTACCGTCCCAGTCATAAAAAGTCAGACTTCCTTCAGTTATCAACATGGCATACACGCCACATTCACTTTTCGAAATAGCAGACACATCGACCACTTCAAATGATCTCACCCACGAGTTCCATGCCTTCATGGCAGCACCCGGTTTGTAGGGCACCGTGGTGCGCACAGAAGACACCGTGGTGGAGGGTGCAGTGGTAGTCACTATGGAAGCCTGCGACGAACATGACACAAACATTGTCATTGCAAATATTACGCCTATTAATCGATGAGAATGGCGCGAATTCATAGCGGCACCACAATAGGCGTTTCGAAAAGTGAAACTAGGAATGGAATGCAAAACGCACGTGGATATGCGCCAAATTTGCCAGACGTTCAATTGGCTTTACCACGTCACGGCGGCGCACCACGATTGTGACATCGCTTGTACCTAATCGCGAGGCTGCATCAACTGCAAACGGCACCACATCGAGATCGACGCCATGCACAAACACTGCAGCTGCCAACACACCACTATCGGTTGTACCGAGAGCAACACAAGGCACTGCATCTTTTACATTGGTGCGCAATACAGGTGGATCTGCCGGCGACAAACGTGTGAACCCAATTGAAGTTGGCGCTTGCATCGCACGCCACCGTTGCAAACGCTCGACACCAAAAGAATTGAACGGGTGTGGGTCTGCACCCTCATAACGATGCGGCAACACTGCATCGATTACTTGGCGCATTGCTTGTTCGGTGGGCAGTTCACCATGCACCATGGCAAATGCTTCGCGATCGTGTCGACCCATTCCAACCTCTAAACGCACCTCACCCGTGGTGGCATCGTCCACCACACGACACATTTCGAGGCCGCGTACTTCGCCCACCACTACACCGTGTTCAACAAGAGCATCAGCGCCCGATGATTCGATGAGATCAACAAAAGCCAAATGTGCGTCAGAGGCAGCCGGCGAAATAAGTTGCGGTTCGGCAACTGCCGGCAGCAATGTACGGTCATCGACATGCCACACCGAAATATCGATATCAAATAATTGCGCACGGCGAGCCACAATTCCCGAATCACGCTCCACCAAAAGATGAATGGGCTTTTCGAACTGCGGGGCCCATGCCAGCACTCCACCCAATGAGCGGGCTGCATCGCCATCGATCATGACCCACACTGCATCGCTCGTGACAAACGCTGCGCCAGGCATAAATGCTTCAGCAGAACCTTCAGGGTCGGCAATCAACCCAAGGTGATCGCGAACAAGGGCGCGTAATTTAAGAGAGAGTAAACGAGAACGTCGTTCTGATTCTTCAGTGTTCATGTGAACCTAGATGTGCACAAACGGTGACGCAATGCGCCACAGCAAATCACTCGGGGCGAGCAGGTGCGCTGGTGCGAGCACCGTAACGCTTGTTGAAGCGCTCGACGCGACCACCGGTGTCGACAAGCTTCTGCTTACCAGTGAAGAACGGATGGCATTCGTTGCACAATTCGAGCGCGATGGGCTGATTGCGGCTTGAACGAGTGGTGAATGAGTTGCCACATGAGCACTTCACTGCAATTTCGTTGTATTGAGGATGCGTATCGATCTTCATGGTGTGGAATCTCCTAGAAACAGAATGGAAAGTGTATCGGGACTAGGCGCCAGGCGTCTTAGCGATTTCGGCCAGGAACTCGTCGTTGGTACCAAAGGTTTTGAGGCGGTCCATGAGCATTTCCAAGCCTGGAGCGGGGTTTCCGTCCTGGGCAAGGCCACTGAGCACTCGGCGCAGCTTCCAGACCAACTGGAGTTGCTTGCGCTCAAATAGCAGTTCTTCGTGGCGGGTGCTCGAGGCGTCAACGTCGATAGCCGGGAAAACACGGCGCTCGGCGATGCGGCGGTCGAGACGCAATTCCATGTTGCCGGTTCCCTTGAACTCTTCGAAAATGGCTTCGTCCATGCGGCTGTTGGTGTCGACCAACGCTGTGGCCAAGATGGTGAGCGAGCCACCCTCTTCCACATTTCGTGCTGCACCAAAGAACTTCTTTGGTGGGTACAACGCACCAGCATCGATACCACCTGACATGATGCGACCTGTTGCAGGCGCTGCCAAGTTATAAGCACGTGACAAACGCGTGATGCCGTCGAGGATGATGACAACGTCTTCACCCATTTCAACCATGCGCTTAGCTTTTTCGATGGTCATCTCTGCAATGTGCGTGTGCTCATCGCTCGGACGGTCGAAAGTAGATGCAATAACTTCACCCTTGACGGTGCGACGCATATCGGTCACTTCTTCAGGACGTTCATCGATGAGCAACACAATGAGTTTTACTTCAGGGTTGTTCTTTTCAATCGACGCAGCGATTGTTTTCATGATGGTGGTCTTGCCGGCCTTTGGAGGCGACACGATGATTCCGCGCTGACCTTTACCAATTGGCGAGATCAAGTCGATAATACGAGCAGTCATGTTGGTGGGATCTTTTGGATCTTCCATTCGCAACTTTGAATCGGGGAACAACGCAGTGAGATCCTCGAAACGTGGACGATGACGAGCCTTTTCAGGATCTTGTCCGTTCACTGTAAAAATTTCGAGCATTGCTGGATTTTTTTCGTTGCGACCTGCAGGACGTGACATACCGGTGACATGGTCACCTTTACGCAATCCGAACTGACGCGTGAGTTTCACTGGAATGTATGCATCTTCGCGTGTTGGCTGGTATCCGCCAATGCGCAAAAAGCCGTAACCTTCGTCGCGAAGATCGAGGTAACCCTCTACCTTTACTGGCTCGGTACTCACTGGTTCGTTGTTGTTGTCATCACGTGACTCGAAACGATCATCACCCTGTGGGCCTTCATCGCGAGTACGACCATTACGTCCGCGCTTACGACGACTATTTCGTCCGCCTCGATCTTCCCAATCGCCTTGGCCTTCACCTTGCTGGCGTTGCTGACCTTGGTTTTGTTGGCGCGGTCCACGGTCTTGGTTTTGCTGACGTGGGCCACGATCTTGGTTTTGTTGACGCGGTCCGCGATCACCACGGTCACCACGTGATTGGCCACCACTACTTTGTGTCTTTAGTTCGCCCATGCGACCTTCGTGCTGAGCAAGTTCGATTTCCCATTCGGCAAGTGGCTCACCATCGGCACCCACATACACAGTGGGTTCTGATGACTCAGCAGCTTGGTTGTTGCGTGGTCCACGCTCGCCACGTGGGGCGCGCTCTTCACGCGGCGCACGTTCTTCGCGTGCTGGCGCTTCGTCTGATGAGTCTGCATCGTCAGCTGGCGCTGCATCACGACGGGGGCGTCCGCGCTGTGCAGGTGCAGGTGCTGGCGCATCGTTTGCACCTGTCTTTTCCAGAATCTTGTCGACCAATGTGGCTTTTGAATCACGTGCACCGGCTTTAACGCCTAGCGCTCCGGCGATTGCCATGAGTTGGTCTTTGTCCTTCGACTCAAGTGCGGATTTCTCCAGGGCTTCAGCAGCCATGATTTCCTCTTTCGTTCCACCGATCCACGATGGGGTGTAGGGGTTTGGGCGCGCCTGCAACAGGATTGAAGGCGCAACTTCCATCTCGACCCCCCAATGATTTGGGCGGGGAGAACTCGGTCAACCGAGCGACCATCACCCTAGCGGTCTGTCTCCCCTTCAGCAACGATGCCCCCCGTGTTGCCAACCCCCGCTGGTACGGTCAGAGTCATGAAGCTTGGTCCTGGACTCACATTCTCTTGGAAACGCGCACTTGGCGTTACCAGCACCAAGCGCAAGATCTCTCGCGCCACGGGTATCCCCCTTACCCGCTCGGGCCGCCGCAACAAGTTGGGCAAGTTCTTAGGAATGAAGTGATGCGTTATCGCTCCCTTGTTCTGACTCTTGCCACTCTTGCCACTCTCACATCGTGCGGGTCCTCACGTTCTGCTTCTGAGTCCACAGTCGTTGGTGCCGTGAAAGCAGGCACGGGAAAAGTACAACAAGGTTTTGAGAAATTTTGTGCCTCATCTGATGCTCTCGATGTCGCACTGGGCGGCGGACCACATGGTGAAAATCCCGCGGCCATCACAGACCCGGCACAAATGAAAACCGCATGGACATCAATTACAAAAGCGTCACAAGCGGTGGTGGCTGCAAGTCCCACTGCACTGAAGAGTGATGCTGCTCTTATGTTGAAAAGCATTGATGCGATGAACAAGATATTTCAGGCAAACGACTACAGCTTGTTAGAGATGGCAAAGAAGCCATTGGTTCGAGATCAACTCGCAGCTATCTCTTCCGATAAAAAAGTTCTCGATGCATCCACACGCTTCAATGCATCGCTAGTAAAAAACTGCGGCAAGTAACTAGTTAGTGAGCAGCAGCCACGAAAGCTTGCACGGCGGCAAGGTCGTTTGGCAGTGCACTGGTGTGCTCGGGTAAATCGAACAAGTTGGCTAGGTGCGGTGGAAGCGCAGGGCGCTCGCCGGTGGCACGTTCGACAGCATCAGGGAATTTTGCAGGGTGCGCTGTTGCCATGGTGAGCATAGGAATTCCGTCCTCGGCATATTCACGCGCAACTTTTACACCTACAGCAGTGTGCGGGTCGAGAAGCATGCCGCTGTGTTCATACACCGAGCGCATGGTGGAAAGAGTGTCATGATCGCTCGCACTACCGGCTCGAAATGTTGGCGCAATCCATTGTTCGTACTGATCGGGTTCGACAACAAGAGATCCACGATCACGGAACCGGCCAAGTTGTGCAGCAGTTACCGCGCCATCGCGATTGTTCATTTCAAAAAGTAACCGTTCGAAGTTTGATGACACTTGAATATCCATACTGGGGCTGAGCGTTGGGTGCACACCGGTGACGTCCATGGATTGGGAATTAAAGAATCGAGTGAGAATGTCGTTTTCATTAGAGGCAACGAGGAGCCTACGAATGGGTGCCCCCATTTGCTTTGCGATCCAGCCGCTCAAAACATTGCCGAAGTTGCCAGTAGGCACGGTGATATCGATGGGCCCACCCATTTTGCGTGTGGCCTCAAAGTAGTACACCACTTGCGCCATGACGCGTGCCCAGTTGATGCTGTTCACTGCAGACAAATTGTGTTGCTCGCGAAATGTTGCATCGTTGAACATGGCTTTTACCAAGTCTTGACAATCGTCGAAAGTGCCGTCGATTGCAACAGTGCGAACATTGGGCGAATCGACAGTGGTCATTTGTTTGCGTTGCACATCGCTGACGCGACCTTGCGGATACAAAATGACAATGTCGATATTTTTGCAATTCTTTACGCCATCGATTGCCGCACTTCCGGTGTCGCCACTGGTAGCACCCACGATGGTGACCTTTTCATTGCGCTGCGTGAGGATGTGATCAAACAATCGACCGAGCAACTGAAGGGCCACATCTTTAAACGCAAGCGTTGGCCCGTGGAATAGTTCCATGAGGTGATGCCCGGTTTCCAGAGGAACAATGGGTACTACATCGGGGTGACGAAATGTTGAGTACGCCTCCTCACACAAGCGAAACATGGTGGCGTTATCGATATCTTCGCCAACATATGGTGCGAAAACTGAAGCGGCTAGTTCGGAGTATGGGCCAGTAGTAACGGCACCAAGAGTTGGCCAGGTTTGCGGCACATACAAACCACCATCGGTTGCGAGTCCCGCCAAAACAACATCGGCAAAACCTAGAACAGGTGCAGCACCGCGCGTAGAGACGTACTTCATGGTGGTTTGTTATTGCCCGATAACGCGCAACAAACCAGAAGCGCGCTTCACTGCTGGAGATTTACGGAACTCTGACACACAAGCCTGAACGTCGGATTCTTTAGCGGTATGCGTGATGAACACCAGACGCGCATCTTCACCAATGCCCTCTTGCTCAGCTGCACGAATACTGACACCATGCGAAGCAAAGACACCTGTAATGGCGTGCAAGACGCCAGGCTTGTCTTCTACATCGAGACCAATGAGGTACTGAGATGATGTTTCATCGATAGCAAGGACGGGCACTCGAGCAAATGACCCGATTGCTCCGTGTGTTTTTCTTGTGAGGTTTACTGCAGCATCGATGACATCTCCCAACACTGCAGAAGCTGTGGGGAATCCACCTGCACCACGGCCATAGAACATAAGCGAGCCAACAGCGTCGCCTTCAACAAAGACAGCGTTATATGAATCGTTCACGCTGGCAAGCGGATGCGAAACAGGAACCATAGTGGGGTGCACACGAACGGCAACTGGCTCACTTGGTGATGCTTGTTCGGCGATGGCAAGAAGTTTCACCACATACCCAAGGCGACGTGCAATAGAAATATCGGCAGCAGTAATACCGCTAATGCCTTCGTGGTACACATCGCCCGCAACAATGCGTGCACCAAAAGCAATGCTCGCAATAATCGCTGCTTTTGCACCAGCATCGAATCCTTCAACATCGGCTGTTGGATCACGTTCGGCAAAACCAAGTCGCTGTGCTTCGCTGAGAGCAGCGGAATACTCGGCACCTTCATTGGTCATCTTGGTGAGAATGAAGTTGGTCGTGCCATTCACAATTCCCATAACGCGAGTGATGGGTTCGCCACGCAACGATTCGCGTAATGCACGAATGAGGGGGATGCCGCCGGCAACTGCCGCCTCGAACAATAAGTCGATTCCTGCAGCATCGGATTGTGCCCACAGTTCGTGACCCACATTTGCAAGTAGTTCTTTGTTGGCCGTAACCACTGGCTTGCCATTGGCAATTGCTGTTGCGATTAGTTCACGAGCTGGTTCGATGCCACCAATAACTTCGACAATGAGGTCGACAGTGGGATCTTTCACCACAGACTCGGCATCGCGAGTAACCACGCCATCGGGCAGCTGCACTTCGCGGTCACGGCTCACATTACGCACAGCAACTCGAGCTATTTGTAGGCGCACACCAGTGCGCGCCTCGATCACATCGGCCTGGCGTTCGACGAGCTGAATAAATGCAGCGCCGACATTGCCGCACCCGAGGACTCCGATGCGCACGATTGATGAGGACTGAGGGGCGGAAGCCATA
>WLEX01000051.1 GCA_009704065.1 Actinomycetota bacterium | reverse complement strand
GCACGCCAGATCCCTTGGCTGACAGTTTTCGGATTTTCTACTGAAAACTGGGTACGACCACGAGCAGAAGTTCGTCATATTTTGTCTCTTCACCGAAAACTATTCGCTCGCATCGACGAAATGAATGAAAACAATGCGCGCACCCGCTGGATTGGTCGTCCGTTTAAGGAACGTGGAGCCAGGACACCAATCTATGTTCAAAAAGCCATCACTAAGGCAATTGCCGACACCGCCCATAACTCTGGACTCGAAGTGACAGTTGCCTTCGATTACGGCAGCAGAGCAGAACTGTTGCGTGCAGCACAATTGGCTATGAATCACGGCGAGGTGACTCCCGAGTCCATCTCTTCACACTTGTATAGCCCCGATATGCCTGATGTTGATTTGCTTATTCGCACATCGGGTGAGACGCGTATTTCGAATTTTATGTTGTGGCAGATACCAGAGGCAACCGTCTATTTCACCGATCATGCATGGCCAGACTTCAATGCTGCTGAACTCGACCAAGCAATCTCTTCCTTCCAACGCGACAAACAACGATGAGTAGGTCTCTTGCAGGCGACGAGGCAATTGCGGCTCTTCGTAAAGTCACCTCTTCATTCGATGGTGCCGAAGAACGACAAGGCCAGATCGACATGTCTCATGCAATCGCCGTAAACCTTGCCGCTGGTCGTTCAATAATTGTGCAAGCCGGAACTGGTACTGGCAAGTCGCTCGGCTACCTGGTCCCTGCGTTACTCAATGGCAAGAAAACTGTGGTGGCCACAGCAACTAAAGCACTGCAAGATCAATTAGATCGAAACGATTTACCACTACTCGAGCAGCACCTTGGCATCGACTTCACTTGGGCAGTTGTCAAGGGTCGAAGCAATTATGTGTGCAAGCAACGCGTCAGTGAATTATCCGACAAGTCGAATCAATTGGAGTTCGACGAAGTATCGAGTGGAACCAAGAAAGAAATCGACACCATCATCAAATGGGCTGCCAAAACAAAGACAGGTGATTTCGAAGAGCTCGATCATGTGCCAAGCGAGCGTGCACGTATGGCCACGAGCGTTGGTAGCGACGAGTGTCCAGGACGCACGAAGTGCCCTGTGGGCGGATCATGTTTCGCCGAGCGAGCGCGTGAAGCTGCAACCGATGCCGACGTGGTAGTAGTCAATTTGCATCTGTACGGACTCCACGTAGCAAGCGGCGGGGCAATCCTTCCTCCCCACGACGTGGTCATCTTCGACGAAGCCCACCAGCTTGAAGCGGTCATGAGCGACACAGTGGGTGTCCAGCTCAGTGGTGGTCGTTTCTCTTCACTAGCCAGCGCAATTAGAAAAGTGGTTGCCGACCCCACTGTCACCAGCAAATTAGAACAGGCAGGAACTCGTTTGTCAGCTTCACTGTCGCCATTGGTGGGAACGCGTTTGTCAAACCCCCTACCGAAGGTGATTACCGATTCGCTATCTCTTGCCCGAATCGAGATTGGTTCGATTCTCGGAGTATTACGCGAGATCAAAACCGACAATGAGGCCACACAACAAAAGAACTTTCGTGCACAAACACAAGCCGGTCGCTTGGCAGAAGCTCTCGATCTAGCCCTCGGAACATTCACCGGTTATGTGGCATTTGTAGATGGGCACGAAGACCGACCACAGTTGCGCATTAGCCCTCTACATGTAGGTGAAGTTCTCTCAGGTTCTGTATGGGGAAATGTTTCTGCAGTTCTTACGAGTGCCACTGTCCCGGCATCGTTGCCCGAACGAGTGGGATTACCTCTAGACGGAACCGAAGTTCTTTCGGTCGAAAGCCCCTTCGACTACGAGAAAAACTCGCGTTTATATTGCTCACCCACGTTCCCCGATCGCAACGATCCACGTTTCACCGATTTTGTTCACGACGAACTTGAAGCGCTTATCGGCGCCGCAGGTGGTCGAACACTTGCTCTTTTCACCAGCAATAAAGCACTACATGCAGCCACGGCAGCAATGCGTGAACGACTTTCTGTGCCCATCTTGAGCCCCGCCGATTACTCCCGCCAACGTCTCATCGAGATGTTTATGGAAGATGAGAGCTCTTGCATCTTTGCCTCCCAATCGTTTTTCCAAGGGATCGATCTTCCAGGACGCACATTGTCTCTTGTAGTGCTCGACAAACTTCCGTTTCCTCGACCCGATGACCCACTATTAGAAGCCAGACGAGAAGCTGTTGGTCGAGATAAGTCGTTTGGTCTCATCGACCTCCCCATTGCCGCCACATCTCTTGCCCAAGCGGCAGGTCGCCTCATTCGCACCTCTACAGACCAAGGAGTCGTAGCCGTTCTCGACAAGCGTCTCGCTACGGCGGGTTACTGGCGCACACTTATTGCCGCGCTACCGCCCATGCATCGCACACGAGACCGAGGCGAAATTGAACAATTTCTGCGCGATATCACCGCTGCAGAAATTCAGCCTTAGTACCCGAGTCGCTCTAGTCGCTCAGGTTTTTGTTGCCAGTCCTTGTCGACCACAACATGCAGTTCAATGAACGCACCTTCTGGCATCTGGGCGCGCACCGCTTGACCAACGCTCTTCAACAATTCGCCACCCTTGCCGATGACCATTCCTTTTTGACTCTCGCGTTCCACGTATATTTCGCAACGCACGCGTGGCCATTCCCATTCAGTTACTTTCGTAGCCACCGAGTAGGGCAATTCGTCCTTTAACACTGCAAGAAGTTGTTCACGCACCAACTCGGCTACCCATTGAGCATCCTCTGTATCTGTCACCATGTCGGCGGGATAATACATAGGCCCTTCAGGCATGAGGGAAACCAAAGCTTTTAATAGCTGTGGCACTCCATCGCCAGTGCGTGCCGACACAGGGAAATACTCAGCCGCATTCAATACAGAGACAGCTTGAAGCTGACCAAGTAATTGCTCACGAGTCGCCTTGTCTGATTTGTTCACCACAACAAAAGCTTTTGAGATGTCTATGTGATCAGCCACCCATTGATCTCCGCGACCAAAAGGTTTGCAAGCATCTACTAACAGACACACGACATCAACATCGGTGACACTCTCGAGAGCAGTTGCGTTCACACGCTCACCAAGATGAGTGACGGGCTTATGAATACCAGGTGTATCAACAAACACGACCTGAGTATCTTCACCGTGATACACACCACGAATTCGAGTGCGCGTTGTCTGCGGCTTATTTGAAACTATAGAAATTTTGACTCCGCAGATTGCGTTCACCAAAGTGGACTTTCCCACATTGGGACGCCCCACAAAAGTTACAAATCCACTCCGCACAACAACAGAGTAGTGATATTTCAGACTGAGAATGCAAAACATCAAAAAATCTTTGAAGTGTGCCCTTCGCATCACCATGTCCATCTGCCACACTTGTCTCATGTTCGAACATGCCTTTCAGAATCTCGATAGTCGAAAATGGTTCGACCGCATGCAGCCACAAACGCTGTCAATTGCCACATGGCTTCTCTATTTCGATGGCGTTTTCGCAGTGATCGGGTTTCTCGAACGTTCCGGTGAAGTGGGAATCATGCGGGGCTTAGGCGGTCTGTATCTTTTGATGGCATTCGTTTTCATGGTGGCCTACATCGTGGGACCGTTTCTCATGGCCAACGGGAAGCGCCTCGGTTGGTATGTCGCCGTGGCCGCATCATTTGGCCCTTTTGTCTTACGGCTCCTAATAAACCTCAAATTCAATAGCGCCATGGGCGCCGATTGGTCCCTCCGCTACATCCTGACAAGCAATGACACCATCGGATTTATGTTCGAGGCAGCGCTATGTGCACTCCTTCTACACACCATGAGCCGTAAGTACATCGCGGTGTGGCTCCGTTAACTTTCACACACCCTAAATGTGCAACACTTTGTACATGGCAACACGACATATTGAATCAATCGACGCACTCAAGGGTTTGATCGGCGAACACCTCGGCTATTCCGAGTACATGACCATCTCCCAGGAACGAGTCAACCAGTTCGCAGAAGCAACAGGTGACCATCAGTGGATTCACGTCGATATCGAAAAAGCAAAGTCCGGCCCATTCGGTGGCCCTATTGCTCACGGGTACCTCACCTTGTCACTCGGCCCCGTATTCCTTCCACAAATCTTCTCTGTGGGCGGCATTGCCATGGGCGTTAACTACGGTGCAAACAAGGTTCGCTTTGTCTCTCCTGTAGCCGTTGGATCGAAGTTGCGAGCTGGTGTCAAAGTAATGGCTGTAGACGACACGCCAGGCGGCGCCCGCGTGACACTTGAAACCACGTTCGAGTGTGAAGGTGCATCGAAGCCCTCCTGCATCGCCGAAGTAATTTTCCAGTACTTCGCTGGCTAATAATTCCTAACGGAAGTGAGGAATCACTTTCTTTGCGAATAACTCGAGCGTCTCAGTAGATGGGTAATCGGGACACCATGGAATGAAGCCGGTGCAACCTGCATCGAGATACTTCTGGATTTTTTCACTGACTTGATCGGGAGTACCTACCAAAGCTTTGGAGCGCCACGACTCTGCGGATTCACCCCACAGGTTCTTTGAACCGGCTTCGATGATCTCTTTTTCGGTCTCACGAATGAAAACCTCACTTGAGATTGTTTTGCGGATGGAATCTTCATCACGACCAATTGCAGCACAATGTGTCTGCAATATTGAACGCTTCTTTACGAATTCCTCGAGAGAGCTGCCAAAGTTCGACACATCGGCATGTTGGGCAACGACTTTCAAAGTGAGTTGCTCACCTCCGCCACCAATCCACACGGGAGGAGTGGGCTGCTGAAGTGGCTTCGGATCACATTGAGCACGTGACATTTTGTAGAACTTGCCGTCATACGTTGTCTCTGCATTGGTCCACATTGATTTCACAATCTCAACTGTTTCTCTCAACATGCCAATTCGGTCAGATGGTTTCGCAAACTCGTATCCGTAACCCTTGTACTCACTTTCGTACCATCCGGCACCAATACCCCAGTCGAGTCGGCCATCAGAGATGACGTCGACAGTGGAAGTGATCTTGGCCAGCAACCCAGGGTTCCGATAACTGTTACAGCCCACCATCTGACCGAGACGAATACGAGAAGTCTTTTGGCTGATGGCGGCAATGGTGGTCCAGCACTCGAACACGGATTCATGGGCAGGCTTGGGAACATTGTGGAAATGGTCGTACACCCATATCGAGTCGTACCCAAGGTCCTCAGCCAAAGTGGCAATATCAACAGCAGTTTTCCACTGTGCCGCAGCACCTTGAATACCAGCCAATTCCATTTTCCATCCTTGGGGGATGAACACACCAAATATTGGAGTATGAGATTCGTTCGACATAGCCCCTCCTTTCGAACAAGGTTATCGTTCTCATATGTCGTCATTCCCCCCTGCCACACTCGGTATCGCCGAAATACTCGAAGCAATCACTGCAACGAGACCAAATGACGAGTGCCTTATTTTTCGAGATAAGCGTTTTACGTGGCAACAAGTCTCAGACCGAACACGTCAGCTTGCCAACTACTTAGCTAGTCAGGGTCTTGGTTGTCATACCGAACGCGATCAATTGCCAGGTTGGGAATCCGGCCAGGACCACTTGGCCATCTATCTCCACAATGGCAACGAGTATCTAGAAGCGATGCTTGGTTCGTGGAAAGCACGTGTGGCGCCCTTCAACGTTAACTATCGCTACGTCGCCGAAGAACTTCACTATTTGTTGAACGATGCCAATGCAAGTGCAATCGTTATCCATTCTCGTTTCGCACCATTGCTTGCTGAAATCCGCAGTTCACTTCCGAACTTACGGGTCATCTTGCAAGTGCCCGACTCATCGGGCAACGACTTACTCCCCGGTGCTGTCTGGTACGAAGACGCTCTCTCTCAGTCGACGACAGATAAACCAGCCGCCGGATACAGCGGAGACGATCTCTACATTCTCTACACAGGTGGTACTACGGGAATGCCCAAAGGCGTTCTCTGGCGAAACGCAGACGCTGTTGTTGAGTGCTTCGGTGGCTCAAAGACTGCTCGCACACTCGATGAGTTCATTACAGAAGCAACCGGCACATTGCGTGCTCTCCCTAGTCCTCCATTTATGCATGGCGCGGGCCATTGGATTGCGATGAGAGCTTGGCTTACCGGTGGAACAATCATTGTTCAATCACAGCCCGACAGACTTGAAGCCGAAGACATCTGGAATCTCGTCGAAGAAGAAAAGGTGAACTTTCTCTTGATTGTTGGCGACGCTTTTGCACGCCCACTTCTTGACGGACTTGTCACAAATACACACGACTTATCTTCGCTGCTGTCCATCTTGTCTGGAGGCGCTGCACTCTCTGCACACTTGAAAGCAGAATTTCTCTCCCACCTCCCCACAGTGATGGTCGTGGATGGTCTCGGATCATCAGAGGCAGGAGGACAGTTGTCGCAAGTTTCTGCGGGCGGAGTTACCAGCACTGGATCCTTTCCCCTTTCGCCACAGAACCACATCTTGTCTGAAGATCTCACCTCAGAGTTAGCCCCGGGGCATCAGGGTCTTGGATGGTTGGCAAAGAGCGGACGTCTTGCGCTTGGGTATTTCCACGATCAAGCAAAGACTGAAAAGACGTATCCCGTTGTCGATGGGATTCGTTTCGTTGTGCCAGGAGACCGCGCGCGCCTCACGGCCGACAACATGATCGAAGTCCACGGTCGCGATTCAGTCACCATTAACTCAGGTGGCGAGAAGATCTTTGCCGAAGAAGTAGAGGCTGCAATCAAGGCCCACCCCCATGTGTACGACTGCGTTGTGGCGGGTCGACCCAGCGAACGGTGGGGAAATGAGGTTGTGGCGGTAGTCAGGCTTAAAGAAGGCAAGACACCAGACGATGCATCGATTCTGGCTACTGCCGAGCATCACATAGCTCGCTACAAAATGCCGAAACAGATTGTGTATGTGGCAGAGATCGTTCGTTCACCAGCCGGTAAAGCCGATTATCGATGGGCAAAACAAATTGCCATCGATAACGCAAACTAGAGCGGCAAGTCTCCCGTTGCAGTGCGGGTAGTTCCGTGGTCTGTGTACGCCTTGATGGTGATCTCTGCAATTCTCATTTGGTGAATTTCATCTGCACCATCAGCGAATCGAGCCCATCGCGCGTTTTGCATCATTCCTGCAAGAGGAGTGTCGGTTGAGTAACCGAGAGCACCGTGCACCTGAATAGCCCTGTCGATGATTCGATTCAAACTGTTGGCAACGAAGTGTTTCGCCATTGAGACCTCTTGACGGAAGTCGACACCCAAGTCAATCTTTGAAGCTGCATGAAGGATCATCAGTTTGCACTGGTACAACTCCATGGCCGAGTCAGCGATGAGCCATTGAATACCCTGCTTCTCAGCCAATATTGATCCGTGCGAGTAACGCTGCAGCGAGCGGTCGACCATCATGTCGAGAGCAGTCTCTGCTTGTGACACCCAACGCATGCAGTGAGCCAAGCGTGCAGGTCCGAGACGGTACTGACCGAGACGGTGTCCGTTTCCACGACCGCCAAGAATCTGCGAGTCGTGAATACGAAGGTCTTCAATAACAATTTCTGAGTGACCAGTAGCTCCATGCATCGTCTCTACTTCGCGAACATCATTCCATCCGGGTGTTGGGAGATCGACGATAAAAGCAGTGTTGGCTCCTCGGGAGCCTGGCGGAACATCCATTTCTGTCCGCGCAATGAGGATCGCAAACTTTGCTCGACGTGCACCAGAGATAAACCACTTATGACCGTTGATTATCCATTCGTCGCCGTCTTTGACTGCATGAGTACGAATCAATGTGGGATCAGAGCCAGCAACCTCGGGTTCAGTCATGGCGAAACATGATGACGAGACACCGTTTAACAATGGAGTGAGATACTTTTCCTTCTGCTCTGGAGTTGCCCAGTGATGAAGTGTATGCATGTTGCCTTCGTCTGGTGCTGCACAGTTAAAGACCCATGGCCCAACACGTGTCTTTGCAGCTTCGGCTTGCACCATGGCTAACGCCACATGGCCAAGACCCATACCGCCGACATCCTTAGGCATGTGTGGAAGCCAAAGTCCGGCCTCTACTGCTTTTTTGCGGAGTCCAATGAGTTCTTTCACGTATGCGGCGTGAACCTCAGG
>WLEX01000050.1 GCA_009704065.1 Actinomycetota bacterium | reverse complement strand
CCACCATGGTGGGCGAGCGCGGGTATCGGTTCTCGGGCGGCGAAAAACAACGCGTAGCAATTGCACGCATGTTGCTCAAGAACCCCGCCATCATGATTTTGGATGAAGCCACAAGCCATCTCGATAACGAGAATGAGGCATTGGTGCAAGAGGCTTTAGAGACCGCTTTGCATGGCCGTACAGCTTTGGTGATTGCGCATCGCCTTTCAACGATTCGTGACGCCGATCGCATTGTGGTGATTGACGATGGCCACATTGTCGAGCAGGGCACACACGATGAATTAATGGCACTCGATGCCATGTATGCCTCTCAGGTCCGTGCCGGAGGGTCATTCGGTCTCGGCACATCTATTTCGTAGAGTGGTGTCAATGTCTCACGAGGTTGAATTTCTCAATGGTGTTCCATCATTTACTGTCGGGCAGTTCTCGCAGGTACTCAACAATGTGCTGAAAGCGTCGTTCGACGAAGGCGTGTGGGTGGAAGGTGAAATCCAAGGATTACGCAGCCCCAATCCTCATGCGTACTTCAGCCTGATTGAAAATGTTGATGGTGCAAAAGCGCAGTTGAGTATCAACCTGTTTGCTGGGCCATTGCGTAACGTGCAGGCAAAATTACGTCAGCAGGGCATCACGCTCAAAGATGGGTTGAAGGTTCGTCTTTTTGGCCGTGTGGAATATTACGGACCCTTTGGAAAACTAAATCTCATCGCCACCGATGTTGATACTCAGTTTTCAGCAGGTGATGTCGCCGCAAAACGTGAAGAACTACTTCGAGTGTTGCTGGAAAAAGGTGTCGACAAGATCAACAAACGAATTCCGGTGCCAATGGTTCCGCTTCGTCTTGGCATTATTTCATCCAGCCAAGCTGCAGGTTGGGCCGATGCACAACAACACCTCACTGAATCAGGAATTGGTTTTTCCATTACGTTTGTCGATGTTCGCGTACAAGGTGATGCAGCAGCTCCACAAATAGTTGCCGCCCTAAATACTTTTTCACGACGTGACGACATAGACATCGTGATGCTCATGCGCGGTGGAGGATCAAAAGGTGATCTGGCAGCATTCGATGACGAGCAAATTGCAATGGCAATCTCCCGTTGTTCACATCCTGTGTTCACAGGTATCGGACATGAGATCGACACCAGCATTGCCGACATAGTGGCGCATAGCGCCAACAAGACTCCCACCGCTTGTGCACAGGCAGTCATTGCCATTATTGAAGAGTTCCTGGGTGAATTGTCGTATAGCGCCGGAGCATTGCGTTCGCTAACACAAACCTCGGTTGAGCGTGCGCGCTCTCGCATCGCCGTCAGTGTTGAGCGTTTACGAACCCGCCCGCGTACTGCGCTGTATAAACAAGCTCAAGTGCTCACTATGCACGCGGCATCATTGCGATTGCTCGACCCTGTTACCACTATGGCCAGAGGTTGGAGCATCACACGCGATGCAGCAGGCAATGTGGTGCGTTCTATTTCCGATGTGTCACCTGGTGACACTGTTATTACCGCGCTTGCCGATGGCAGCGTGACCAGCACAGTAGAAGGAGTCGCCTAATGGCTGCTAAGAAAACAACACAAACTGCACCCGCTGGCTATGCCGAGGCAATGCGTGAAATTGAATCAATTTTGTCAGAGCTCGATTCAAGCTCAATAGATGTCGATGTTCTTGCTACCAAAGTTGAACGTGCTTCATTTCTCATCACATGGTGCAACGAGCGCATTACTGCCGCTCAACTCACCGTCGACACATTGGTTGCCGATATCGACTTTGAAGAAGACAGCGATGATGACGAATATGAAGACGAAGACGACGACGAATGAGTAGTACCGCTGAAATTATCAGTCGTGTCGATGCGGTTCTTGGTGCACAACTAGATCATGAACGGGCTCGCTGGGTTCGTATTGATCCCGACCTCGAAACTGTGTTCGATGAAATTGAATCGCTTGTTCTGGGCGGCGGAAAAAGACTTCGACCACAATTTGTCCATTGGGGTTGGATAGCAGCGGGCGGTGACCCAGAAAGTGATAGCCCTGCAAACATCGGTGCTGCTATTGAATTGCTGCACGCGTTTGCCCTTTTTCACGATGATGTCATCGACGACGCAGATTCGCGTCGTGGAAATACAACCACGCATCGTCGATTAGCCAACACACATACTTCGGAAAACTTTGCTGGTGAAGCACGTCGCTTTGGAGAAGGGTCAGCCATTCTTATTGGTGACATCACCTATGTAATGTCCGACATGCTCATGGATCACATTTCACCTGCGGCACGTGCTCTGTGGCACGAACTGCGATTTGAAATGAATATTGGTCAGTATCTCGACACCTTGGGCTCTGCTCGACGTGAACGTCGTATTGAAGTAGCGGAACGAATTTGTAGATACAAAAGCGCTAAGTACACCATTGAGCGCCCTTTGCATATTGGTGCAGTTGCCGCCAATGAAGAACAAGGAACTGTGTTACTTCCACTGTTGTCTGCGTACGGTCTTCCGTTAGGTGATGCATTTCAAATGCGCGACGACATTCTTGGTGGCTTCGGCGATGCAGCAGTTACCGGAAAGCCTGTTGGTGGAGACTTTATTGAAGGTAAACCAACACCGATGTTGGCTCGTGCCTATGCAGTAGCAAATGCAGCACAGTTAGAGATTCTCGATCGTGTGGGATTACCAGGTGTGACTCCTGAACAAATCGCCGACATTCAAGATGTTGTAGGCAACACAGGCGCACTTGCTGAAATGGAACTGCTCATTGGCACTTTGTGTGACGAAGCAATTGCTGCACTTGATGTCAATGCAATAGGTAGCGAGGCTCATACTGCATTGGTGCAGTTAGCCCACACCGTCACGCAGCGCGATATTTAAATAGCTGCGTAAATATCGAGAGCATCTTGCAAGGTGATATCAACCATCACACCTGGCTCTGCACGAATTGCTTCAACCCACGGCGGTGCAACTTTGCATGCAACAGCAATGGGGTCTGCAATACCTGAACCAGAAACTGCCAAACGAGCAAACGTAGTGGTGTACGACGGTGGGCGAGCATCGCGCGACAGTTCAATCAGTGCCCATGGATCGGGAGTTTGGCCAGTACGGGTTCCGGCAGAAGTGATCTCTGTATTCGATGTTGCATGAATTGAACCGCCAGCTAAACCGGGGCCATCGAGCAACACAGCACCACGCACCAAAGTAGGACGCGCACCAGCGATGAGAAATGCAATGTATGCACCAAGGCCACGGCCAACAACAGTTGCTTCGCCTACATGACGCAATGCAATATCGGCATCGGCCATGAGAATTTCAGATGAGTATCCGCCACCAGCGGGAACAGTGGATTCACCATGCCCTGTGAAATCGAGTGCCCACACGGGGCCATTCCATTTCAAAGGTAACGAAGCCATGTTGACTGCGCTATCGCCTAAGCCGTGAAGGAGAAGCAAGGCGCGGCCTTCACCTTCGCGAACTTTATGCAGGGCTAATGAAACCTTGTTGTGTTGGAGTCGTGTGATGCTCATGACAGGAACTCCAAGATCATGTTGCTCACCAGTACTGGTTCTTCAATATGTATGAAGTGGCCAATGTCTTCGAGTACTTCTAAACGACCACCTGTTGGAATCCACGGCTTTACATCACGTGGTTTTGCACCCCACCCCATCGGCTCATCGATAGTTCCGAGTAAACCAAGGAAGGGCATCGTGAGTGCGGCCATGCGTAACGATGCCCATTCGGGACGCCATGGTCCGAATCCACCAAACCGCATCGTGGGATCAAGTTTCCAACGCCATCCGTTTTCGTCTTGCTGTGCACCAACGGTGACCAAGTATTCAAGCCACTCAATAGAAAGACGAGGATTCATTTTTCCGCGACGACGGGCGAGGTCTTCAAGAGTTCCCGGCTTACGAAATGAATCGGCCGCTTCGTGGCGAAAGTTCAACCATTCACCAATGGAGTCTGCAAGTAGTCGTGACTGATCATGGTCAGGGACATCGGGCATGCGTCGCTTGCTGGGCATGCCGTCGATATTCACCATTTTCGAAATGCGATATGGGCATGAATCGGCCAACTGCATCATGACCGCGCCACCTTTGGAGTGCGCAACAACAGGCGCCGCCTTTTGGGTGATTGATGACATCACGGAAAGCGCGTCGCGAATGTCGGCATCCCACCCGTATAAAGCAGCATGCTCACTATCGCCATGACCGCGATGGTCCCACGACACCACGCGATACCCACCAGCAACAAGCAATGGCGCGAAAACATCGAAGGTTCCGGCGAAGTCTGACCCGCCGTGCACCAAGAACAGCACTGGGTCGGATTCCTTACCCCATTCGTAGACAGCGATACCTACGCCATCGGCATTGTGCGTGTACATCCGGTCGGGTCGATGTGCGCCAGCAAAGGTTCGGGTCTCAGGAATCATGGAGTAATCAGAATAGGGCAGTGCCCGCGATTTCTCGTATGCGGAAGGTCACACACTTGTACTCCAAGCGACATAACATGACGTGATGTTCTTGCGCACCCGTCTCCACATGTATCTGTTGTGGAGTACCTGCGGGTTTGCGTTCCTTGCCATTATTTCTGGCTTATTGACCGATGGCGGAGGCAAGGCGAATAATGCGGCTTCAAGTTCGACTGCGGCGGTTACCACAACCACTATTGGTGGGCCCACCACTTCGTACATTCCTCAGCAGTACATAGTGCAACCAGGTGAATCGTTGTTCAATATCGCGAAGCGCCTCGACCTCAGTGCACCAGCGCTGATTGCTCTCAATAAAATAAAAAATCCCGATCGTGTCGATGCAGGGACGGTGCTTCTTTTGCCACCTGCAACGGGGTTTGTGCCCGTTGGTGGCAGCACCACAATGGCTCCGTAGCTGCGACGCACACATGGACCATGGTGAAGTACCTACACTGAAGATATGAGCTCCACCTTCTGGCCGACACTCGAACATTGGTCTGTTGCAATTCCGTTGCAAACACCACATGTGCGACTTGATTGTCTTGCAGAAACGGGATTCGTTTCGCTAAAAAAGGCTCCATTCAATGTTGACCCGAGTGAATGGGAAAATCTTGAGTACATGGATTGGAAGAGTGGTGGCGACACAAACTTTGCTCCACTTGCATCAGCCGACGGACAACTTGATTGTCGCGGATTCTGGGATAAGGGCAAAACCGACAAAGATGCTCTGTGGACATCGAATGCCGAACTAACTCCCACACTGCGCAAATATGTTGATTCCATTGGTGCAAACTTCGGTCGAGTACGCATTATCAAATTGCAGCCACAAGATCATGATGCTGCAATTCGCAATATTCATCGCGACGACAACAATCGATTTAACCCCGACAATGAGGGCTGGGTTGTTCGTACATGGCTAGAGCTCACCGATAGTCCAAACAGCTACATGTTGCTGATGGACAACGGGCCAGACGGTTTACCTGATCTTTCAACTGAACGTCGAGTACCGCTGAGTCAAGGTGCACGATTTGTTGTAGACACGCAACGCCTGTGGCATGTTGTGGTGCATAATCACGACTTCCCGCGTTACGCACTCATTACAAGCCTTGAGAGCGGAACCGCCCTCAACAATTTCATTGCGGCCGAAAAGGCCTAACTGCTACAGCGCAGATTCGATGGCCGAAATAACTTCGGGCGCATCGGGTGCAGTCTTTGGATGAAAGCGTGCAACAACTGCACCATCGCGGTTCACAAGAAACTTTTCAAAGTTCCAACGAATGTCGCCGTCGACACCTTCTGCATCAGCAACTGGAGTGAGCGCTGAGTACAACGCATGGCGTCCCTCGCCGTTGACTTCAATTTTTTCCGTGAGCGGAAATGTAACGCCGTAGGTGGTGCTGCAAAAACTTGCGATCTCTTCTGATGAGCCTGGTTCTTGGCCCATAAATTGGTTACAGGGAACACCGACAACCGTGAAACCTTGGGACGAGTACTTCTTCTGCAATGCCTCGAGTTGTTCGTACTGGGGAGTGAGGCCGCACTTGCTTGCCACGTTCACCAACAAAGTCACTTTGCCTTCGGCCTGACCCAATGCGTTGGCATCGCCATTGAGAGTAGAGATAGGGGTTGCGTAAATGCTCATAGCCCTAGTCAACCCTTGGTTCTGATGGGTCATTCCCGAAACGGGGAACTATTTGCGATGTTCGGCAGCTAATTCGGCGACTTCTCGCATAATGCGAGCAATATCGAAGTCTTTTGGTGTGTACACGGCAGCCACACCATGCGAGATCAGCCAATCGCGGTCGTCTTCAGGAATAATGCCACCCACAATGACCGGGGCGTCTACACCTTCATCGCGCAAGCGCTTCACAACATCTGGCACTAACTGCATGTGTGATCCCGACAAGATGGAAAGCCCCACTACATCGGGGTCTTCGTCACGAGCGCTCGCCACAATTTGTGCAGGGGTGAGGCGAATTCCGCTGTACACCACTTCCATGCCCGCATCGCGTGCGGCAACAGCGATCTGCTCTGCACCGCTCGAGTGACCATCGAGGCCTGGCTTAGCCACGAGGAAACGTGGAGGGCCACCAGGAATAGTGCGGACATATTCGGCAACGGCAGCAAGTGCATTGGTGCGACGACCAACAGCTGCAGCTACACCTGTAGGCGCACGGAACTCACCAAAGACTTCGCGCAACACTTCAGACCATTCGCCCGTGGTGCCACCCGCTTCAGCTAATTCGATAGACGCTTCCATAATGTTTTCGTTTGACTCAGCAGCTGCACGTAAGTGCGCGAGTGCTGCAGTGACGCGAGTGTTATCTCGCGAGGCACGCCACGCATTGACATCGGCAACCATTTCGGCTTCTACTGCAGCGTCGACCACAAAAATATTGTCGGTTCCACCAAGTGGGCTCTCGGCTGACTCGGTGTATGAGTTAACTCCTACAACAGTTTGTTCACCATCTTCAATACGGCGAGTACGCGCGGCCATTGAACGAACTAGACGTCCCTTTAATTCATCGACTGCATTAAAGGCTCCACCAAGTGACAACACATCTTGGAGTTCTTCCCACGCTGCATCGCGCAGTTCGGCGGTGCGACCTTCGATAACAGTAGAACCATCGAAAATATCTTCGTATTCAAGAAGGTCTGATTCAAAGGCAAGAACTTGCTGCATACGTAATGACCACTGCTGATCCCACGGACGAGGCAAACCAAGTGCCTCGTTCCATGCTGGCAATTGCACACTGCGAGCACGAGCATTTTTTGAAAGAGTGACAGCGAGCATTTCAAGAACAATGCGTTGCACATTGTTTTCTGGTTGTGCTTCGGTGAGGCCAAGTGAGTTCACTTGTACGCCATAACGGAATCGACGTGCCTTTGCATCGGTGACGTTGTAACGCTCGCGACCAATGCGATCCCACAACTCGGTGAACGCACGCATTTTGCAGATCTCTTCTACAAAACGAATTCCTGCGTTCACGAAAAATGAAATTGAACCGAACACTTGATCGAATTGCGCATCGTCTACTTGTCCGCTCGCACGTACCGCATCGAGAATGTCAATCGCGTTAGCAAGTGAGTATGCAATTTCTTGTACAGGTGTGGCACCAACTTCTTGCAAATGGTACGAGCACACATTCATGGGGTTCCACTTCGGTGCATTTTGTGCACACCATGCAACCATGTCGACAATGAGACGCTTCGAAGGTGCGGGTGGGAAAATGTATGTTCCGCGCGAAAGATATTCCTTCACGATGTCGTTTTGAGTTGTTCCGCGAAGTTCTTGTGAAGTGACACCTTGTTCACGAGCGTTCGCTACGTACAGGGCGAGCATCCATGCAGCTGTTGCATTGATGGTCATTGAAGTATTCATCTTGCCGGGAGGAATGGAATCGAGAAGAGTGCGCATGTGGCCAAGGTGAGCTACGGGAACACCTACTTTTCCAACTTCGCCATTTGCCAACACATGGTCAGGGTCGTACCCGGTTTGTGTGGGAAGGTCGAAAGCAATGGACAAACCAGTTTGACCTTTGGCCAAGTTGGTTCGGTACAGCGTGTTCGAGGCAGCCGCGGTGGAGTGGCCCGAATAGGTACGCATAAGCCACGGGTCATCGCGGTGGGGAGTTTTGGCGTCAGTCACGCATCAAGTATGGCAATGCATTGGCCAATTCT
>WLEX01000005.1 GCA_009704065.1 Actinomycetota bacterium | reverse complement strand
CTACTTCGAAATCGGTGGCGAAGTTTGCTGCAAACGCCTCGCCCACTGCCTCGAATCCTGGCTTCATTGTTCCTTGTACTGCTACCACGGTTCCCCCTTGTGAATGAGATGACACTACTCTCGGTGATGTTGTTGTGTAACAGCCAGACGGAGAGGGCTTTATGGCCGAGAGATTTGAAAATGGTTTTGGCGGACTCACCGCAGTAGTGACAGGCGGTGGAACAGGAATGGGTCGCGAATTGGTGCGCCAGCTCACGGCACAAGGGTGCGACGTTGCAACATGCGACGTAGTGGCAGAGAACATGGCACAAACAGTTGCCATCTGCGAAGCCGACGGAAACTCTGGCAAGATTCTCACTCACGTTGCCGATGTTTCGAACGAACAACAAGTGCTTGCATTCCGCGATGCAGTTGCGGCATGGCGACCACATATTCATGTGCTCTTCAACAACGCAGGCATCGGTGGCGGTGGCAGCATCGTAAATGGTAAGCGCAGCGAATGGGACCACACATTCGGCGTGTGCTGGTTTGGTGTGTACTACAACACTCGTGCATTTATGGATCTACTACTTGCTGCACCGTTTGGCCATCTCGTGAATACAAGTTCTGTAAATGGATTCTGGGCATCACTTGGACCAAACACCGCACACAGTGCATACAGTGCTGCAAAGTTTGCAGTAAAAGGTTTTACCGAAGCACTCATCACCGATTTCCGCATGAACGCACCCACCATGCGCGCATCAGTTGTTATGCCTGGCCACATCGGTACCGACATCGCAATTAACTCGAGCAAATTGCATGGCAATGACCCCATGACCATGTCTACTGAGCAACTGCAAGAGGCTCGCGCCCGAATCTCAGAAGCAGGCTTACCTGTCGACTCAGTGACTGACGATGCTTTGCGAGATCTCATGCGCGCCGGCGGCGAAGCATTCCGCGATATGGCACCCATGACCGCCGCCGAGGCTTCGGCCTTTATTTTGGCCAGCGTGCAACGAGGTGAATGGCGCATCCTTGTGGGTGATGACGCAGTGATTCTCGACGAAATGGTTCGTGAGAACCCCACCAGCGCATACCTGCCCGACTTTCATGAAAAAGTGCAAGCCCGTGGCGCTCTCGGTGGCATCGGTCGCTGATCACACTCTTTAACTAATAGCCCCACGTCGTTGAGGTGGCGTTCATTTGGATTCAAGGTTCATAGACAACTATTTGTCTATGAACACAACGGTCATCGTCAGTAAGTTTCAACTAGCAAGCGCATACCTTGGCACAACAGTGCTTGGTTTATATGTGTCATCGCCATATCACTCATTTGCGACTAAAGCCCTCTTCGTTTCTATTCCTCCCGCAGCACTATTCCTGTCACGCATACGCAAAACAGCCCACGCAGAAATCCTTGCCTTCATTGAAGATTCCCCGGTACTTGCGTTCGAGTCTCTCGACTTCGACATCATTAGCCGCGCTTCGTAATCATCTGCGCTGAGCCAGCACCTAGTGTGCAGGAATGGCAAAGAACATCACTCTTGGATACACCGCTGGCTATTGGGGAAGTGGCCCTCCTTCAGGTGCTCTAGAAGCAATCAAAGAAGCCGACAAACTTGGCTTCGACAGCGTGTGGACTGCCGAGGCTTACGGAAGTGATGCACTCACCCCACTTGCATGGTGGGGTTCACACACCCAGAACATTCGTCTCGGAACTTCTATCGTGCAGATGAGTGCACGTACTCCGGCTGCAACTGCGATGGCTGCAATCACAATGGATCATCTCAGTAATGGTCGTTTCATTTTGGGCCTTGGTGCTTCCGGACCACAAGTGGTGGAAGGGTGGTACGGCCAGCCCTACCCTCGCCCACTTGCACGTACTCGTGAATACGTAGAGATCATTCGCAATGTGGTGCAGCGAGAAAAGCCAGTTGACTTTCATGGTGAGTTCTACAACATGCCTTATGTGGGCGGCACCGAGCTTGGTAAACCTCTCAAGAGCACTGTTCATCCGTTGCGCAATGACATTCCCATCTTTCTTGGTGCCGAAGGTCCCAAGAATGTTGCATTGGCCGGAGAAATTTGTGATGGCTGGTTACCACTCTTCTTCTCACCCAAAGAAGATGCGTTCTATCGGCAATGCCTCAACGAAGGATTTGCTAAAAGTGGAGAAGCCAACAAAGCTGACCGATTCGAAATCGCAGCAACTGTCACCATCATTCCTGGCGACGATGTCGAAAAGTGCGCCGACATGGTGCGACCATTTCTTGCGTTGTATGCAGGTGGCATGGGCGCACGAGGTGCCAACTTTCATTTCGAAGTGTTTGCTCGCATGGGTTACGAAGACGTTGCCCTCAAAGTGCAGGATCTGTATTTAGCTGGCAAAAAAGCCGAAGCCGCCGCCGCGATCCCTCTTTCCATGGTGGAAGACGTTGCGCTAGTGGGTCCGATGGACAAGATCCGTGACGACATGGCCAAATGGCGCGAATCGTGCATCACCACCTTTCTTGTGGGTGGGCCAGCTCATGTGTTGTCTCAATATGCCGAGATGATCGCTGGGTAATCACCTTTCACCGTGTCGCCACACCGACATGAGAGACTAGAAACATGTTTACGCCGCCGGAGTATTTGTCGCCTTCATCAATTGGTCTGTTTCGCGATTGCCCACAAAAGTTCAAACTGTCGTACATCGACAAAATCAAAGAGCCACCCCAATGGCATTTACATTTAGGTTCCTTCGTTCACGAAGTACTTGAATTTCTTTACAAAGAAGATGCCAGCGAGCGCACCGTCGACACGCTCAAGGTCATTGCAGCCGATCGATGGACCAATCACGGGTGGGCTGAAAAAGTAGAAGCGCTTGAAGAAAAGAAGGGAACCATCCCCGAGTTCAAACGAGCCGCTTTCGATTCCATGGTCAATCTCTGGACACTCGAAGACCCCACCGAAACAGAACTCGATGGAATGGAACACGAAGTGCTTACCAGCATCGAAGGGGTTGCCATGAAGGGCTACATCGACCGATTCATCTTTGCCGATGACGGCACCGTCATTATTTCCGATTACAAAACCGGCAGTATTCCGAACCCGAGGTTCAAATCAGAAGAAGACAAGTTTTTTCAGCTACTTGCCTACGCGCTCATGCTCGAAGAATCCGATCAAGAGTCAACTTCTCGGGTTGAGCTTTTGTATCTCACCCAAAAAGCTAAACACGACCTCAGCGTTACACCTGTGAATCTCAGTGTTGCTCGTGGCACCATTGTTGAAACCCGCGAAAGTATCGAAGCTTCGTGTTCAACTGGTGAATTTCACTGCAATGTCACCAAGTTGTGCGACTGGTGCTACTACAAAAAAATCAACATCTGCCCTGCTCACGCAAAGAAGTAGCTACTTCCCCAGTTGAGTGGGATTTAGATATGCCATCACGGGACTAAGTTAGGGCTTGATGCTGCACTCAATGTTTTTTCTCCATCCATCCATTCTCGAAAAGATTCTTCGACCATTGGCTATCTATGTTTTTCTCCTAATTGCACTTCGCATCGGGGGACAGAGAGAAATCGGACAAAACAATGCATTGCAATTTGTACTACTTCTGTCGGTAGCCAATGCTGTACAAAACGGCATCATCGGCATTGACAATTCACTCACAGGGGCTGGCATCGGTGCAACAACCTTGTTTCTTGCAAATGGATTAGTCGAGCTTGTCACCAGTCGACATCCTCGACTTCATTCACTAGTAGTTGGAAAACCAATCGAACTTGTTAGTGCAGGCCTCGTCAATAAGCGAAACCTTCGGCGTCAGAGATTGAGTGTCGATGACATCATGCAGGAAGCATCTCGGGTGGGCGCTACCAGTATTGAAAATGTAGAAAAGGCTGTTCTGAATTTTGATGGCGACATTCTGATTACCTTGAAGTCGAGCGGCACTATGCCAGAACAGCTGCGATTACTGACTACAAAAGTTGACGAATTACTAGCGAAACTAAACTAGGGAGCCTTGCTAGCTGTACTTCAAGCAGCCGTCGTTCAGATCTGCAGTTGGCAAAATGTCTTTTTCTACCCAGTAGTCCTGATTATGTTGCCACTCTGATTTCGTGCCCGATTTTGGCATGAGGTGCTGACTACGCACTAAGTAGTTGGGGTTGAAGTTGTCGGGATCCATCCATGGCCCAATCTTCATATCTGCATCTTCAGCACGAAGAGTTGGTGTTACAACTTTTGCACCCTTTGCTTCCATGTTCTTAAACAAGCGTGCAATAAAGTCACCCATAATGTCGACTCGCAATGTCCAGCTGGCACGGAAGTATCCAAACACCCAAGCAAGGTTCGGAATACCGGTGAACATCATGCCGCGATAGGTAACTGTGTCGGCCCAGTTGACTGGAGTGCCGTCGAGATCGAATGGGATATCTCCCAGCACGCTGAGATGGAAACCAGTCGCAGTAACAACAATGTCTGCCTCGAGGTTTTCTCCACCTTTGGTACGTACTCCTGTTGCGGTGAATGTTTCAATTTCATCGGTCACCATGCTGGCTTTGCCAGACTTGATACCTGCAAACAAATCACCATCGGGAACAAACGCAATGCGTTGTTGCCATGGGCGGTACTTCGGTGTGAAGTGCTTTCCAATGTCGTATCCCTCGGGAAGTAATGGACGAATTCCATCAAGCAACGTGTCGCGCACAAGATCAGGATATTCGACAGCCATTTTTGTGACTTGTTGTTGATCAAACAATGTTTTGCGGCGAACGATCTCATGAATCCATTCATCACTAATTTCTAACTGCCGCAATGTGTCGGCCAATTCATTGGCATTTCGACCTGGCACGAAGAACGTTGGTGATCGCTGCAATACTGTTACGTGTTCGGCATCTGCTGCAATAGCGGGAACAATGGTGGCTGCAGTAGCTCCTGACCCAATGACCAGAACTTTCTTCCCTGTGTAATCGAGATCTTTTGGCCATGTTTGCGGATGCACAATACGGCCCTTGTACGAATCCATGCCTGGCCACTCGGGTGTGTATCCCTCGGAATGCTTGTAATAGCCCTGGCACATCCACAAAAACGATGCAGTCATTTGGAACGACTCGTTTGTATCACTACGAGTGACATCTACAGTCCAACGGCTTTCCAGACTCGACCATGATGCCTTCGTGATCTTGTGGCTGTAACGAATGTATTTGTCGAGTCCATGTTCAGTGATCACTTCACCCATGTACTTCTTGATTTCTGCCGACGATGCAATTGGTGCTCCGACCCATGGCTTGAAGCGATAACCAAATGTGTACAAGTCACTATCGGAACGCACGCCTGGATAGGTATGCATATGCCACGTTCCGCCAAATGTTTCATACGCCTCGAGTACGGCAAACGACTTGTCGGGAGCTTGATCGAGAAGGTGATACGCGCTCCCTACACCTGAGATTCCAGCCCCCACAATGAGCACATCAACGTGTTCGATTTTCTGTCCGGTTGGGCGGGCGATTGTGTCTGCCTGAGTCATGGGGCCTCCTCATTTGGCGTCATCTTCATACTATGTATGTCGTTGCTTGGGCTGGCAGTTGAGAAATGGTCGAACTCGCTTTGCGGGCAGTATTCAATTCTCCACTAGGGTTTTCTGCAGAGAAGGGGGTTCTCATGTTTGATCTACTGATCCGTGGAGGCATGGTTGTCGATGGCACTGGGGCTGCACCCCGTATTGCCGATGTTGCAATCCGTGACGGTCGCATTGTGGAAGTTGCCACCACCATTGTTGGTGAAGCCACCGAAGAAATCGACGCTGCCGGCAAACTTGTCACGCCCGGCTTCATCGATATTCATACTCATTACGACGGACAAATCAGTTGGGACACATTGCTTGAACCATCGAGTGGTCATGGTGTCACCACCGTTGTGGTCGGTAACTGTGGTGTGGGGTTCGCTCCTGTTCGTCCTGGTCAAGAAGAGTGGCTTGTTCAACTCATGGAAGGCGTGGAGGACATTCCTGGTACTGCACTTCATGAAGGCATAAGTTGGGATTGGGAAACCTTCCCCGAATATCTCGATGCGATTGATAAGCGGCAATACAGCATGGATATCGCTGCGTATGTTCCCCATGGTGCAGTGCGCGGGTATGTGATGGGTGAACGAGGTGCGCGTAACGAGGACGCAACTGCCACAGATATTGAAGAAATGGCCCGCATCGTTCGCGAGGCGCGTGAAGCAGGTGCTGTGGGGTTTTCTACAAGTCGCACCATGGGTCATAAAGCCAAAGATGGTCAACCAGTTCCTGGAACTTTTGCAAGTAGCGAAGAGCTCAATGCCATTGCCGATGCTCTCACTGCCGGTGGTGGTGGTCTTTTCGAAATTGCTCCCGAGGTTCTCCCCGATGGTGGAGATCAACCCACGATGGGAATGCGCGAAGAACTGCAATGGATGGGTGACCTTGCAACTCGGACCAATCTCAAAGTCACATATTTGTTGTTGCAATACATGACTACTCCCGATGCATGGAGAGAAGCACTCGATTTTTCTTCCGACATCATGAAAAAGGGTGGCTACTTGCGTCCGCAGGTTGCTGCACGTCCATTCGGAATGATGGTGGGCTGGGCTGGCTATCACTTTTTCACCAAGCGTCCCACATATATGAAGTTGGCAGAGACCTTGTCACTTGCTGATCTGAAAAAGGAATTGGCAAAACCTGAGGTACGTGCACAAATTTTGTCGGAGACCGATGCACCCATCGACCATGAGGTGCAATTCGATGGCCTCGGCCCTCGTCTTGGCATGATTCCTCACCTTGTGTACGCCATGGGTGACAATGTCGATTACGAACCCACCCATGAAATGTCTGTAGCAGCACTTGCTGCAGCGGCGGGCGTGTCTCCACTCGAAATGGCATACGACTTGCTCAATGAGAACAATGGCGATGCATTCCTCATGTTCCCAACTCTCAACTACGTTGAAGAAAACCATGATGTCATCTACGAAATGCTGACGCATCCTGCAGCAATCAATGGGCTCAGTGATGGTGGAGCACATGTGCGCATGATTTGCGACGCGTCAATTCCTACCTACTTGCTCACTCATTGGGCACGCGATCGTGCGCGCGGGCCAAAGCTTGCTATCGAAGAAGCGGTACGTCTACAAACGACAGCAACTGCTGAAGTTTTGGGAATGACCGACCGAGGCTCCATCACCCCAGGCACAAGAGCCGACATCAATGTCATTGATTTTGACAAATTGACTATCCGAGCACCATATGCAGTGAATGACTTACCCGCAGGTGGCCGTCGTTTGTTGCAATCTGCAAGCGGCTACGTAGCGACCATTGTGAACGGCACCATTACTCGTCGCGATGGTGTTGATACTGGTGCACGTCCCGGACGACTAGTACGCGCCTAGTCAATACGTTCTAGATGTCGCACTTCACGGGAGAAGAGCGGCGCTACTGATGCGACTAACGTAATACATCCCGCAACCACCAAAGCGGTGGTAACACCCACTAAGTGAGTGATCGGACCAGCCACAAAAAGCCCAAGGGGTGCAAACGCCAGTGAGCCGAATGCATCGTAGGAACCAACACGCGATAAAGCCTCTTCTGGAACATGCGTATGAATAGTGGTCATCCAGTTTGCGTACATCAGGTCGAGCGCAATTCCTGTTCCCGCCGCCGTAATACACAGAACGATGAGAGGCATCGGCACAGCCATGGCCAAAATCCAGAGTGCAGCAACAGGAGTAACACCGACTGCCAACAGCAAAGGACGTCGAGGACGCAAACGTAGAGCAAATACCGTGCCCAACACACTGCCGACGCCAAAGGAGAACATCATGTACCCCATGTCCTTAGCGCCATGCAATGCTTCTTTCGATTGCACAGGTGCAAGAACTCCGAGAAAACCTTCGAAGGCCATGTGATAAAACGCGAACGACGCAACGATCACGACAATCCAACGACGCGATGAAAACTCAAACCAGCCCTCGCGTAGTTGCTGAATCATCGATGGTTGTTTCCCTTCAGACTGTTCAGTACGAGGCAACTTCATACGCAATACCAATATGCCCGCAATTAAAAATGATGCAGCATCGATTGCTAATCCCCATCCCGACCCAGCCGATGAGACCACTACTCCGGCGACACTGGCTCCAAGGGTAAATGAAAGATTTGCGCCCACGCCGAGCGCGGAGTTTCCCGCTTGCAGTAAATGAGATGGCACAATCAACGGCATAATTCCACTAAATGCTGGATACCAAAGTGCATTTAGTAATCCGAAAACAAAAGCGTTGAAGCACAACAGAGGCACCGTGGCATGGTGAGTGAGAAAACTTGCTGCGCTTATAGCCACAAATACACTTCCCACGATGTCGGTGATGCCCACCAACTGTGATCGCCCAAATCGATCGGCCGCCACTCCACCCACCAGCATGAACAGAACTAACGGAATCATGTGTGCTGTTGTGACGTAGCTGAGAGACCCTGCATCAGCACCGGGTAATGACAACACACCAAAGGCCAACGCAATAGGGGCAATACCATTTCCGAAATTACTTACTACGCGTGCAAAAAAGAGCTGACGAAAGCCGTCAATCTTCCACAGCTCAGAAATCTCTCCGAGCATTTTCTCGTTACCTGCCACGCGGCAACGATACTTGCCTAGTACTAGCTACGTGCGTTTTGAATTTCTCGGTATTTCTGAAAGCGCCCCACAAACTCATTAGTTTGTTCCGCAGACCACTCAACGTGTCCCCAACCCTCTAGTTGTTTGCACCGATCTATATGTGCTGCCACTTCTGTGGGAATAGACGCGGTCAGGCCCAATTCACGAAGACCATCGATTCGGGTGTAAAAACCCACCATGATTGCTTCAGCAATTGTGGGCTGAGTGCCAGCGAGCCATTGCGAATCCTGTAGCCAAGTTGATATCTCTACCAATGCATTGCCCAATGCATTGCTTGCTTCTGCGATCTTTACGTTATCGGTGCCGTAGTACACGCCAACCATAGGCCAGTACAGGTGTTTGTCGAGCCACTGCACACGTTGGCGCACAAGATGTCGATCTTCTCCTTGTTCCGGCAACAAAGAATCAGTGCTGATTAGTTCTTCGAGCCACTCCAAGATGGGTATGGAATCAGCTAGGTACTCGGTTCCACACTTCACCATAGGAACTTCAAGTTTGGGGCTGTGTTCAATGAACTCCGACGGAACAACAAAATCTCTTGGTCGTACCGCGCGTGGCGGAACCTCAACAAGGTCATAGGCAATCTTGCGTTGGCCAAGCGCGAATTGCACACGTATGGAATATGGACAAATCCAATGTCCAAAAAGAGTGACCTGACTACTGTCCATCACAGGAAGAGTTGCTCGCAGCCGGTGCCCTTTAAGAGAGCATCTACATCGTTTCTATCAGTGGGCAACAAACGCGCATATTCTTCGCGAATCCATCGCAAACACTTACGTTGATATACAAAAGTTCCTTGGCTGTACGGGTGCCCATCAATAGTGCAACGGAAAGTTTCTTCTCCCGCTTCTAAGGCCGCATCGTTAGCAAGTAAAAATGGCGCATAGGTACGACCAATTTCGGGAAGAAGAGCAAGGGCTGTAGGAGCTATCGCATCTCGTGATACCCAACCTTCGTTGCCATCTACCTCCCACCATGACAAATCATCAGTGCGATCAACCCAATTCACCATGCGTGGTGCATTGGCGATACCGACTCGTGCCGATTCTGGATCCCAGCGCAACAGTTCCACCATTTGACCGAACATTCCAAAGTCACCACGTCCAGGTCGTTGCCCAAGAAGAAACGGGGCTTCCACCAAATGATCTTGCATCATCTGTAAGAGGCGAACATATGACTCTTCAATGGCTGGACGATTTTCTTCGGTGGATCCCACGAGAGCACGTCGAGAAATTTGACGGTCTGTTATGTATTGCTTGGATTGCTCAGCACGATGCACAGACATTTGTTGGTTTCCATCAAGAGGCAAAAGTTTTCCGGCCTTGTCGATGGCGTCGTTGTAGTACCAGCGATAGTGGTACATCTGCTTGGTCACCCACTCATCTGCATAATCCTCAAAGAGATAATCGATGAATGCAACAACCGGATCAGTGGGCACCAAGCTCCGCTCGGAATACATTCCTTCTAACCGCATGATGAGTGGACTCGAATCGATCATTGCGTCGGAATAATCACCCTTGTCATCGGGGAAGGCGATTGCAGGAATCAATGGGAAAGGTGGAAGATCATCCCACTGCGAGCCCTGTGGCACCCACGTAAATGGAATGCGGCGATATCGCAGAACACTTCGCATCTTGAGCGAATAAGGCGAACCCAAGGCTCCCCTCATACGTAATGGATACTTCTGATTCGATGTCATCGTGGCCCCTCCCGACAACCGAAGTGTAGAACACCATCTCTCAATGGAATTCAGGGGAGGCGAATAACGTCTGTTCGATTTGTTAGTGGCTTGGGGCACCCATCGGTGCAGCACTGGTGGACACAAACTTTGGCTTGAACAGAACCACAAAGCACAGACCACCGAGTGCAATACACACTGAAGCGACAACCAATGGCTGGCTAGAAGTGATGCTGGTGGTGATGTATCCGACCAAAATCGATGCCGGTACTTGCGCAAGGCTTTGCACGCTGGAATAAATACCCATGGCCTGACCCTGCTGCCCTGGTTCAGCCGAACGACTAATGAGGCTTGTCATGTTCGCCATCGTGAGTCCGTTGAATGCAGTAAACAATGGGATAACTAGATATAGACCGAATGAAAATGATGTTGGTACAGCAAAGTACAGCAACATCATGGCTGCATTGCCAAACAAGCTAAATCGCAATACCGAATAGTCAGCCAATTTCTTTGACACACGAGCTACAAGAATCGCTTGCGAGAAAGCGATGAACAAACCGACAATGGCGAAATAGTCACCAGTCTTTGAAGCGCCAAAATTAAAATTGTTCTTCAGATAGATACCAAAGAACGTTGTGAAGAATGTAAAGCCAGCACTAAACAAAAAGCCCGTCAGCAAAATAATACGAAGTCGTTCTGATCGAAAACCAAGAACCACATTCTGAATTGACTGTGTCGCGTTGATACGGCCTGCATGAAACTTTTCTTTGATGGTTTCGGGGAATGTAGTCAGAACTGCGATGCAGTTCAACATGGCAATGATTGCTGCAAACCAAAACGGTGTTGTGGCGCCAAACCAATCGGGGGTTTGGAACAAGCCATAGAAGCTGACATCAGGAGAACTGAGTTTGCCACCCAAGTACGGCCCAACAATAAATCCAAGGCCAAAGGCCGCACCGAGCACACCAAAGTTCTTGGCACGGTTCTCATTGGTACTGATATCGCCGATGGCTGCATTAGCTACAGCCAAGTTGCCGCCCGTAAATCCGTCAAGTGCACGACCTAGAAACAACAAAGGAATATTGGCGGTACTAATACCGATTGCAAAAATGACATAACCGATTGAAGTTCCAAAAATGGATAGAGCAAGAACAGGTCGCCGACCAAAACGGTCAGAGAGTTGACCCAAGATCGGCGAAGCAATAAAGGTACAAAACGGATACACCGCTTGCAGCCAACCCAGCATCACAAGACCTTGTGTAAACGACCATGATTCTGGAGTCACTCGAAAGGGTGAGCCAACTGCAATCAGTAGAGGAAAGACAGGAATGAGAATTCCGAAGCCGACAAGGTCGATAAAGACCGTTGTAAAAATGGCAAGGATGGGATTACGACGCATCAGGTGATTCTACTCTGAGATCGTCGTTCCCTCGTTGAACGACCATTCCTACTGGTATCGACCCCTCAGTTGAAATCGAATCCCCCACCGCGTCACCAGCAACATTGATTCAAGAATAATTTTTATCGACATCTTCGATTTACCATTTTTGCGATCGACAAATGCAATGGGAACTTCCGCAATTTCTAATGGCAAACCTGCAGTCCGGGTCACAATCTCAGTGAGAAATGCATAACCTTCTGCCTTGGTAGCGGCTGGATTAATGCTTCGCAATGTAGAGGCGCGGTAGGCACGAAATCCCGATGTACAGTCCTGCACCTGTAGTCCCAAGATGCTGCGGGTATATGCATTTCCCGCCTTTGAGAGCAACCGACGATGCAATGGCCACCCGACACACGAGCCACCCTTCACATAACGAGACCCAATCGCCATATCTGCCCCTGCTTCTACTGCTGCGACGAGAGCAGGAATGGCTGCAGGATCGTGCGAAAGATCTGCATCCATTGACACAATAATTTCAACATCTCCTGCCAGAACCTTTGCGAAACCTTCGCGGTAGGAGCTACCTAGGCCCTTAGATTCTGTTCGTACCAGAATTTCCACCTGCGGATGATTCTGAGAAAATTCAATGACGTTCACAATTGTGTTGTCAGTACTGCGGTCATCGACCACTAATACGCTGGCGAACGGCATCGCCGTGCAAACTGCAGTCAGAAAATTGACAATATTTCCCTCTTCATTGAGAGTCGGCGCAACGACGGTAACCCTCATCCCGTTACTCTCTGACATCCTGGCAAATATCCAAGTGGCTCTGATGCAACATTTGTGGCCATATTTGTACTGAAAAAGAAATGAGAATCGGGCGAGACTGCTAGCGCACTAGTGACTTGATTTCCTTCAAACAACACTGCTGATTTACTTCCCACCACTAAAGAAAAAGGTGTACCAATAGGCAAGACAATCTTTTGGTCAGATTTCTTCATACTGCGATCAGAAATCACAACGTATGGTGGTTCTGAATCTTGTCGTACTTCTGAAGGATCAATAGTTCCTGCAACCCTAAAACAAGCAGATAGCTCTTTAACCGAACTGCCTTGAGTCACAGGTGAAACCAATTTCGCTAAGAGATTTTTTCTAATCTGTACATCTAACTTCGCTGAAGTTAAGACCAGAGAAAATTGTGAATCGGCATATTTGAAGAACGGAGAAGAAGGATTTGTATCAATCTCAATTGGGCGCAGATACACCTGTGGTTCTGTTTGTTTCATGTCTTCAGCGAACCATTTCCATGTATCTTCCAAAACATATTTTGAGGAAGTACTACCCATATAGATTTCCCCTTCCATAAATGATTTCCAGCTAAATCTCGTTGCGGGAACTCGGCGGTAATTCAAATATGTCCATGGATACATTGTCCACGCAAGCATTGCGCCATCTGTTGGAGAAACCAGATCAACAACACTCTGTACCAAGCGAGACTCAGGATCACGATTCTCGCGGTTCCGTTGAGACTCAGCTGCAAAAGTTGTAAATCTGCCGACTCTACTGAGTCCGTCGAATAGAGAATCCGTCCCCTGGAACAAAAGAAGTACGGAGCACAGCAACACTGGAATTACTAATGAAATTTTGTTGGGATGACGGTGCCCAACATATTTTGCAACTGATTGCCACAGTATCGAGAGTGCAGCAACGAACATAAAAGCGCTTGGCACTGCCACTACTGAAAAATAATGGCTTGAATACCTTTGGCTGAGAACCAATTCAATCCAACCAGAAGTCAACCAAGCAAGAAGCAAAACTGCAATGATCCGTTGATTGCGATGCAATGAGTTTCTGAAGATGAAAAAGATGATTACTGCGCAAGTTAATGCCCATAGCAACACCGGACGCTGGTGATAATACGTGTAGAAGGTGTGTCGTCCCAGTTCTAATTGATCGATGAATGATCGATTAGTGGATTTACTCATGAAGCCGGCGTATGTCCACCAACCGGACCAAAACTCATGGAAAGAGCCCCGAACTACGTACCAAATTGGAACCGAAACGATAGTAAGACCACTTATCATCGCGAATGACACGAACTGTCTTCTGATAGGAACCTGATGACCTCTCATGGCAAGAACCAACAGAACCACCAAAAATGCAACCAGTGCTGATGTAAGCAAGGTCTGCACGGAGAGGCCCACCAGAAGTGCAACTACAACAAACGCACGGCGTGCACCTTTCTCCGTTTCCCATACCCCCTCCCAGAGGACTAGTCCGACGGCTGCTGCAAGAAAACATGTTGTGATATTGCGGCTATACAAAACACTTGCGTAATCACTTGACGAGAAAAAGAAGTGCGCCAGAACAAGACCAGAGCAGGCCCAAGTCACCAACGATGATGCACCAAACAACCGTGCAATGACCGAGGCAACCACTGTGAGAACGAAACAGGCAATCAATATGTAAGTAGCGATTGCAAACCAATATGAATCGTAGGAAGTGAACCACTTGGCAGATGCATATATGAAAGGTTCTAAAGGACCCTTGTTATGAATTGCATTCTGATAATAGGTTCCCCCAAAAGTGGCGACTCGTTCTATCAATGTTCGAGCAAACTGTGGATCAAAGTCTTGTGAGCGATACTCAGTCGCAAACCAACCTGCGAGTACCGCTATGACCGCCGTCCAACCTGCATAGATACTCAGGACACGAGACGGCCGTGCAAATTTTGATGAAGCCTCAGGGTCGCTTGGCGAATGCAGGAGATGATCAACTAAGCAAAAAAATGCTATCAGGCTCACCACTATTATTCGAAATATCGGGCCTATTAAATGACGTTGTACTTCCACCGCATCACTTGCCGCCGAAACGTACATCTCTGCGAGGAAAGCAGTCAGCCCTCCTGCCAGTACAAGTGCAATACCTCTACGCCGTGGGATCCGCAGTAACCCCGCAATGGACACGAGTGCCCCAACTATGAGTACTCCCAATTGGCCGACTGAACCAATTGCACTTATCCCAAACAGATTGTGAGGCAGCCTGTTCCGGACAGAAAAACGGTCATAGTCGTGAAAGTCATATTGCAACATCTGATCTACATCGTTAATCACCCGATCAATCCAAAATCCTGGCTTCTCTATTAGGGATCGCAGGAAAGTGAATTGACCGGATCCGTTGACCCACTGACGAAAAGTTTCTAGAGATTCCTCTTTGAGGAAAACCTCTCCGTCTGCCCATGAGTCTTTACCCGTCCGGTCAATTAAGGCATCACTCATAGGCATACCGTGAGCTGAGAAATACTGAGTCATTTCAGAACTGGGCAGAATTACCTTGCCGACATTATTCATTAATGAGAATTGATTTCGGTTACTTGCTCCTTGAGCAAACAACGTAAATGTCAAAACTATAAACAATGCAACCGCCGCACCAATGAGCGAAGACCGAAATACTGAAGTACGCAGCACATACGCGAATATGAGCAAAGTGACGACTAAGAGAAATACCGGAATTACATGCGAGTCCCGCGCAAAGAGCCAAACAATTGTGACCGCGGTCGCAACATGGATTCGCTTGCTACTCATCTGGCGCCCTACGAGCAACCATGAGCCGATCATCAGTACAGAAAGAGTTATTCCTAATGATTCCGAAAGCACTTCTGCGCTCCACAAAGAGAACCGAGGTTGTATAGCAACCGCAAAAATCAGCGCGTTACAGATCCATGCCAAGTATCGATTTCGAAAAATCTGTAGCACCACAGAACAAAGAAACGCAATGACCACCGCGTATAGCAATGCTTCAAGAACAACAAAGATCCGAGTCTGATGACTTAGGAGCCACAATGTGACAGGGGTAAGGAGAGGACGATCACCAAACCAAAATCGAGATGACAACACCGATTGGCGTGATACATCAAGATACGAAAAAGAATCAGGAAGCTCTAATGGAAACCCTGCTCGCCACCGTGACCCAATGACGCGAACAAGAAAAAAGAGAACTCCGACAGCGAACACATGATGCGAACGATCTCGCTTCGGAAAATACGTTGGTGTCGGGTGCATCCTTACGAGACTTGCAAGAACTCCACAAGATTGCCATCGGGATCTTGAACGATAGAAATGCTGATGCCAGCACGAATTTCACGTGGTGAAACTGTCACGGTGTATCCGGCTGCTCCTACGGCAGATGTAATTTCTTCTAGGTTGCTCACGCTGATGGTGAAATAGCGATAGCCGCATGCGCCAGTAATGCCACCAGCGGCCGGCTTTGATGGGTCTGAATCAGCTTTGACCAATTTCAACACTGTGGTTCCGCATAGCAAGCGATACATCGTGCCACCACCAGGCATTGGCATCTCGCCTTGAAATTCAAAACCTAGAAGGTCACGGTAAAACGCAAGTGACGCATTTGCATCGCACACAACGATGCCAAGGTCGATTGAATCTTTTGTTACAAGAGCTTTTGCCATAGGGCAACAATAGCCCTCCTCTATGAGTTCATGAGAGTGGTAACAAGTTCGCCCGGGTTTGCTACTACTGCGTGGGCACCAGCTCCTGCCAGTTCATCATGTGAACCAAACCCCCACAACACACCCATAGCGCGAGTACCCACATGCAACCCCGCATCAATATCGTGATGCCGATCACCGATCATCCAACACTCGCTTACCAGTACTTCTGTACCCAAGGCTTCTGACACTTCACGCACTGCCCTTTCAAGCAACAACGTTTTCGGATGGGCATGATCTCCATCGGGTCCCACAATGGTGACCATATGTTCCGTTATCCCGAGTGCTTCGATAGCTACCAACGCTTGAGGTTCTGGCTTAGCTGTCACCACTGCTACGTGCCAGTGCTCGCGAAGGATATGGAATGCATCGTCCATGCCCAGGTTGAACTGAGTGTGGGGTAAATACTTAGCCTTATATATAGAGCGATACCCAAGGATGAATTCCTGCACCTGCTCATGGCCAACGCCACGAGGCTCAAAGAGCAGTGGCAATGATTCTTCCAATGGTGGACCAATCACCATGTGTAACTCATCGAGAGTCAACACCTCGTGTCCACGCGTTGAAAATACTTCGTTCAGTGCGGCATGAATGCCGGCGCCAGAGTCGGCCAGCGTTCCATCTAAATCAAAAAAGAGAACACCGCGTTTTGCCACGGGTTCACCCTAGACGAAGTGAATTATTTACCGGTCCATTGTGGTGCACGCTTCTCGGCAAATGCTCGAGGGCCTTCTTTGGCATCGTCACTTGTGAACACAACACGTTGAAGTTCTCCGAGAAGTGCAGCATTGCCATCGCCGACTTCATCGAGCATGAGGCGCTTCGTTGCTTGCACTGCAAGTGGTCCGTTCACTGTGATGCGCCCAGCAAGAGCCAACGCTGCATCGCGTAATTCCGTTGCAGGAACAACCTGATTAATGAGGCCCAATTCTTTTGCACGCTGTGCATCGATGGGGTCGCCGGTGAGACCCATTTCCAATGCAACAGCAAGTGGAATGCGTGCGGGCAAACGCACACCGCCGCCAGCAGCAAACAAGCCACGCTTCACTTCAGGAATACCAAACTTGGCAGTTTCGATAGAAACAATGAGGTCACACAACATGACAACTTCAAAACCACCAGCTAGAGCATGACCATTTACTGCAGCAATCAGTGGCTTAGCGCACTTACGCAGTGCAGCAAATCCCATGCCAATCTTTGCGATGTCTTCACCAGCGGCAAAGGCCTTCAGGTCCATTCCTGCGCAGAAGATCTTTTCTCCGGCACCCGTGATAACTATGGCGCGCACTTCGGGGTTGTCGGCTGCTTCAGTAAGTGCGTTCGATAGACCTTCACTCAATGCACCGTTTAATGCATTTCCTGCCTCGGGACGGTTGAGAGTGATAACAAGGATGTTGTTTGTGAGTTCGGTGAGAATTTCCATGATGCCCTTCTT
>WLEX01000049.1 GCA_009704065.1 Actinomycetota bacterium | reverse complement strand
GGCAAACAGAATCGCTCCGTTTCCACCAAAGAGTTCAATTCCTAAGAGTGCACATGCAAGGGGGGTGTTGGCAGCTCCGGCAAGAACTGCAACGGAACCAACCATCGCAAACACTGCAACATTTGCTCCAATCACATTGGCAAAGGTCGCACCTGCGAGTGCTCCCATTACAAACAGCGGAATCACTTCACCGCCAACAAACCCTGATCCAATGGTGAGTGCCGTTAGCAGAAGTTTGATTTCAAAGTGTCCTGATGTTCCGCCGTTCATCGCGTTCAACATGATCGGTACAGAAAGTCCTTGATAATCACGCCAACCGCACGCGACTATCAATATCGCAAGAACCACTCCCCCTACGAGAGGGCGTGCTGGGTACCAATTGATGTACTTCTTCATTGTGTTCTTGATGAAGTGGGTGAGGCGTACAAAAGCAAGAGCGATGACGCCGGCTATGAGACCAAAGAGCACAACACGTAATGCGGTGGTGGGTGTCCAATTGATGTTGATCATTCGCGGATACAAAGTGTGATGCACTCCAAGACCACGAACAACTGCATCGCCAACAAAACTTGCAACAAATGCCGGCACTAATGCTTCATACCGAATGCGACCCACGCGCTGCACCTCTAGTGCAAAGACTGCACCGGCAAAGGGAACGCCGAATACAGAACCGAAAGCACCAGCAATCGCTGTGACCAGCATGATGGATCTATCTGCGGGTTCGAAGCCGAGGCGTTTACTGATGGGGTCTGTGGCACCAGCTGCAAGTTGTAGCGCGGCACCTTCACGACCTGTAGATCCACCGGCCAAGTGTGAAATCACACTTGCGCCAAAAATAAGTGGTGTGAGTCGAAAAGGTATCCATTCAGAATGTGAATGCACTTCATCGATTAACAGATTGCTTCCACGTTCGAGGCCGCGACCGAGGTAGTGGTAGGACAAGCCAACAATGAGTCCCGCCACGGGCAACAACCAAACAATCCACGTATGTTCAGTGCGGGTATCGGTGGCCCAATTCAACGACTCAATAAATGCTGCTGAAAGTACGCCAGAGATACTTCCGACCACAACGGCAAGAGCCACCCAGCGAACGATATGAATCGCTCGACTGAGTGGCTCTTGCAACATGTTGCGTTTTATTTAAACGGTGCGAACGATGATTGCATCGCCTTGTCCGCCGCCGCCACAAAGGGCAGCTGCACCCACACCGCCACCACGGCGATTGAGTTCGTGCAAGATGGTGAGTGCAAGACGGTTACCGCTCATGCCGATGGGGTGACCCAACGCAATTGCTCCACCGTTTACGTTCACGATTTCATCGGTGATACCAAGTTCACGCATTGATGCGATACCTACTGCAGCGAATGCTTCGTTGAGCTCGAACAAGTTGACGTCGCCTACCTTCATGCCGGCACGATCGAGTGCGCGCAAGATGGAACGGCTTGGCTGGTGCAACAACGATGCATTGTCGGGACCAGCAACCATGCCGTACGAAACAACTTCACCCAGTGGCTTTACACCGCGTGCTTCTGCAGCCTTCTTGCTCATCATGACAATGGCTGAACCACCGTCTGAGATTTGGCTTGCGTTTGCAGCAGTAATTGTGCCCTCTTTGTCGAATGCTGGCTTGAGGCCACCCAAGGAATCCATAGTGGTGTCACCACGAACACCTTCGTCGTTCTTCACCATGATTGGGTCACCCTTGCGCTGTGGAACAGCTACTTCAACGATTTCATCGGTCAGGCGACCAGCGGCAATTGCAGCTGCTGCGCGAACGTTGCTCTTCATTGCAAGATCATCTTGTTCTTGGCGACTGATTCCACCATTGGTGTAACGCTCTGTGCCAAGGCCCATGAGGCACGCATCGAATGCACACCAGAGTCCGTCACGAACAATTGCGTCTTGAAGTTCGGTGTTGCCGTAACGGAATCCGCCACGTGCACCTTGTGCAAGGTACGGAGCATTGGTCATGCTTTCCATGCCGCCAGCAATCACGATGTCGGCTTCACCCGATGCGATCATTTGATCGGCAAGGTAGATGGAGTTGAGACCCGACAAGCACACCTTATTGATGTTGATGGAAGGAACGTTCATGGGGATGCCACCAAGGGAGGCAGCTTGGCGTGAAGGCACTTGGCCCTGACCGGCGGTGAGAACCTGGCCCATGATGACATGCTCTACTTCTTCAGGCTTCACACCGGCGCGCTCGAGGGCGGCCTTGATAGCAAAGCCACCCAATTGTGCAGCTGTGAAAGAGGAGAGCGCACCGCTCATTTTCCCAATGGGTGTGCGTGCTCCTGCAACGATGTATGAACCGGCCATATGTGCCTCCGAAATGACGGGCATCCGACGTGGATGCGAGTGAAAACAGGCTAGGAGATGATTGGCCGAAAGTCGCTATCGTCAATCGGATGGAACAGATCCTCAAAGCCATCCTTAATGGGGCAACCGGTGACGAAATCGCTGCTTTGCCTCTTCCAGCCACCTACCGCGCGGCCTATGTCCGTAAGGAAGACCAAACCATGTGGGAAGGAATCCCGAGCGCCGACAAGGATCCTCGCAAGAGCATCCATGTGGGCGAAGTTCCAATGCCAGAGCTTGCCCCCGACGAAGTAGTGATCGCCGTTATGGCATCTTCCATCAACTTCAACACTGTGTGGAGCAGCATCTTCGAGCCCATCAGCACCTTTGGCGCACTGTCACGCCTTGGTCGCGAGAGCGTGTGGGCAAAGCGCCATGATCTCGACAAGCACGTACTTGGCTCCGATGCATCGGGCGTTGTGCTTCGTGTAGGTAGCGCAGTTCGTTTGTGGAACCCAGGCGACAAGATCACCGTTCATTGCAACCACGTTGACGACCAAGATCCTTCGTCGCATAGCGACTCAATGATGGGTTCTAACCAGCGCATCTGGGGTTACGAAACAAACTTCGGTGGTCTTGCAGACATCGCTGTGGTGAAAGCAAACCAACTCATGCCAAAGCCTGCGCATCTCACGTGGGAAGAAGCTGCAGTGAATGCATTGTGTAACTCCACCAGCTATCGCATGCTTGTGTCGCCAAACGGCGCCAACATGAAGCAAGGCGATGTTGTTCTCATTTGGGGAGCATCCGGTGGTATCGGTGCATACGCAGTGCAATACGTTCTCAACGGTGGCGGAATTCCAGTAGGTGTTGTTTCATCTCCTGAGAAGGCAGCAATTCTTCGCGAGATGGGTTGTGAAGCAGTCATTGACCGTAAGGAAGCCAATTACCAGTTCTGGAATAACGACGGCACACATAATGAAAAAGAATGGCGTCGTCTTGGCGGAGACATTCGTGCACTTGTTGGCGAAGATCCAGACATCGTGTTCGAACACCCAGGCCGCAGCACATTTGCTGCCTCTATGTACGTAGTGAAGCGCGGCGGAACTGTTGTTACCTGTGCAGCCACAAGTGGTTTCATGCTCGAGTTCGACAACCGTCACTTCTGGATGCGCTTGAAGAGGCTCGTTGGTTCCCACTTTGCTAACTACAAAGAGGCATACGAAGCAAACCGCCTAATTTCAAAGGGAATGATTCATCCTGTGATGTCACAGGTTTTCACTCTCGACGAAGTGGGCGAAGCTTCCTACCAAGTACACAACAACTTGCACGAAGGAAAACTTGGCGTGTTGTGCTTGGCTCCTGAAGAAGGACTTGGCGTTGACGATCATGAGTTGCGTGCAAAAGTTGCCGACAAGCTCACATGGTTCCGTCGCTAAGAAACAGTTGTAAGGAAACACAATGATTCTCACTGAAATCGATCACATTGCCATCGCGGTTCGCGATTTAGAAGCTGCAATCAAGTACTACCAAGATGCATTTGGTGCCACTGTCGACCACCGCGAAATTGTGGAAAGCGACGGAGTGGAAGAAGCGTTGTTGAAAGTGGCCGAGAGCTACATTCAACTTCTCACGCCCACCAATCCTGATTCTCCTGTTGCAAAAGCAATTGAGAAGCGTGGCGAAGGTCTTCACCACATTGGTTACCGTGTCGACAATTGTGCAGAAGCTCTCGCTTCCATGATTGCTGCCGGTGCTACACCAATCGACAAAGCCCCTCGTCCTGGAAGCCGCGGAACAACCGTTGCATTCATGCATCCCAAGGGAAGCTTTGGCACTCTCATTGAATTGGTGCAGGAATAATCAATCCAGCACATTGGTGAATTGAAAAAATTCACCAATAGCGGTAAACACTCCGCATGAAAAATCTGTCATGGATAGTGGTGGGCGCCCTTAGTGGTTGGTGGTGTGTGTTGCGTGCACGAAAATCCATCGCAAAAGCACGTTCTCGCAATGAGCAGTTTGGCGAAGCACACATTGCTGATCGAACCATCACGATGTGGCTAACCATTGCTTTGTCGGCGACTCTCTTTGGAATATGTGCCAACAAGTTTGAACACGACACAACCGTTCTCGCATTCGCAGTACTCATTGCGTATGCGTTGCAATTAGCACTGATTGATATTGACACTCACTTGTTGCCGCGCCGCACAGTATTTGCCGCTGTGTCACGCGGGATGCCGTTACTTATAGCTGCGCTCTTTGTTGATGCATCAGGATCATTGCTTCGAATGTTCGTTGGTGCCACTGCACTGTGGTGTTGTCTGAGATTTCTTCAATTTCTCTCCCGTGGAGATCTGGGCTCGGGCGATGTACGACTTGGCGTGTTGTTGGGCATGTACCTCGGGTGGGTGTCGTATGAGGCCGTTGCAGTGGAGTTGCTCGCCGGCTTTGTTTCTGCCGGACTCTTCTCCCTTGTCGCAATTGCCTCACGTCGTGCAACTCGCACAACAAATATCCCTTTTGGCCCGTTCCTTCTCGCTGGAGCACTGTTTGCCGTTCTACGATGACAGAACGCATCGAGGAGGTCGTTATGTCGGAATTTTCAGGAATGGTTGCCATTGTCACCGGGTCATCAAGTGGCATTGGTGAGCGCACAGCACAACGGCTTGCCGAACTTGGTGCAACGGTCGTAGTGAACTCAGCAAGTTCTGTTGCTGCTGGTCAGGCGGTTGCCGACTCGCTACCGAATGGTGCCATTTATGTGCAAGCCGACATCAGCGATAAGGCACAATGCCAAAACCTCATTGATACCACCATTGCAAAGTTTGGAAAGATCGATGTTCTCGTGAATAACGCCGGCTGGACCACATTGGTTCCTCATGGTGATCTCGATGCTCTAACCGATGAAATTTTTGAGCGGACCTTCGAAGTCAATGTTCTCGGAACATGGCAGCTCACAAAAATGGCAATGCCACACTTGCGTAAATCTGAAGATGGCAACGTTGTGAACATCACCTCGGTTGCAGGAGTGCGCCCTATGGGTTCTTCCATTGCATATTCAATGACTAAAGCTGCGCTCAATCAGATGACAAAGCTCATGGCAAAAAGCCACGGGCCCGTTCGTCACAATGCGGTAGCTCCCGGACTTGTTGCAACACCATGGACAGAAGACTGGACATCACAACACGCTGGTGTTGCAGCCATGGCTCCGTTGAAGCGCTCAGCAACTCCTGATGACTGTGCCGAAGCAGTGCTTGCCTTGTTGCGCAACAAATATGTCACCGGACAAATTTTGGTTGTCGACGGTGGTTTAACTCAGGTCAGTTAATTATTTACGTGGACCACGAAACGGTTGCACGCCACCAGCAGGAACTGTGCCAAGACGTCCACGCTGATAATCATCGAATGCTTGCTGCAATTCTTCGCGGGTGTTCATAACAAACGGGCCGTATTGCTCAACTGGTTCACCAATGGGCTGACCACCGAGCAAAATGACATCAAGCGCTTCATTCGCAGATGCTTCCAACGTGATGGTGTCACCTGTACCGAACACTGCTGTTTGGCCAACCACAAATGAATGGTGATCGATGCCGACAAAGCCAGAACCTTTCACCACGTGTGCGAGTGCATTGAACATTGGATTCCACGGCAGCACCATGCGTGAGCCAGGAAGAATCGTTGCGTGTGCCATGACAATTGGAGTGCGAGTTGAACCAGGGCCAATAATGCCAGCAATGTCGCCTGCAATGAGACGAACCAATGTTCCGGCATCGGGAGTTGTAAACAACTTCACCAAGTCCGCTTCGAGGTTTTGATACGCAGGTGAAATCATTTTCTGTTTTGCGGGCAAGTTGACCCACAGCTGCAAACCATGAAAGAGGCCACCGCTCACAACCAATTGTTCGGGTGGAGTTTCGATATGCAAGATGCCACCACCAGCTGTCATCCACTGTGTTGAACCATCTTGAATAATTCCGCCACCACCGTGTGAGTCTTGGTGAATGAATGCGCCGTCCATGATGTACGTAACTGTTTCGAACCCACGATGCGGGTGCCAGTCGGTACCGCGTGCTTCGTACGGCGGGTAATCAACTGAGCCCATTTGGTCCATCATGATGAATGGATCGAGCACTTCTTTGGGAATGCCAGCAAATGCGCGGCGAACAGGGAAGCCTTCGCCCTCGAAACCACTCGGCGCAGTGGTGAGTGAAATCAATGGTCGATCATGGGCCTCGATGGTGGGGGCCTCAATACGAGGAAGCGTAAGTGTGTCGGCTGTTACTGCAGGCATGGCGGTCCTTTCGAGACATCTCGAATGTAGTTGCGCCCGCAACTACTTAACGAGAAGGGTAATGGTATTGGCATTTCGGAGCTTTCCCACTAATCCTGCGATACTGAAGAACCATGATTGTTCATCTCATCGACGGCACCTACGAGTTATACCGCCAGCACTTTGGCCAGGCCGTGCGTCACAGCACTCCACCGCCATTAGCGGCTACTCGCGGCGTGGTGCAATCGACCCTGCAATTGCTCACTGGTGGTGCAACACATGTGGCTGTTGCAGTGGATCATGTAATTGAAAGTTTTCGTAACAACCTGTATGAGGGCTATAAAACATCCGACGGGATGGAAGCCGACATTCTTGATCAATTGCCCATTATGGAAGACGCGTTGCGCGCATTGGGCGTTGTGGTGTGGCCCATGGTGAAATACGAAGCAGACGACGCTTTGGCTGCCGGAGCATTGATCGCAAGCGATGATCCACGTGTCGATCAAGTACAAATGCTCACGCCCGATAAAGATCTCGGACAAGTGGTGAGTGGTAATCGCGTTGTGCAGTACGACCGACGCAACGATGTCATCATCAATGAAACTGCAGTCATAGAGAAATTCGGAGTTGGTCCCGCAAGCATCGCTGATTGGTTAGGACTTGTTGGTGACACTGCCGATGGATTCCCTGGTTTACCCGGATGGGGTGCAAAGAGTGCAGCATCGGTGTTGTCGCATTATCTCCACATCGACAACATCCCCGATGACCCAGCTCAGTGGGCAGCCGATGGGGTCACGGTACGTGGAGCTGCAAAATTGGCAGCAACGCTTGAAGAAAAGCGTGCGCTCGCTGATCTATTTAAAGTGGTTGCAACAGTGGTAACCGATGTATCGGACGATGTGCCGTTGGGTTTTGTCGACGACTGGGAATGGCGTGGACCTACAAAAGAACTTGCCGCGATTGCAAAGACACTCGACATGGCCGACCTAGTGGAGCGCACCGAGCGCGCCATGGTCGGGCGACGTAACTGATTATTTAATAGCCGCAGGTTTTGCCCGCACGGTGTACTTCAAAGTACGAGGCTTAATCTTTGTTTTGTCTGTCCGTAGCTTCTTTGCAGTAGTTGTCCACTGACGTGCCCACTTACCTTTGGCGCTCAGAGTGGTAGCACCAGTTTGAATCGCAGTAACTAGAGGCTTGGGAAGAATGCACGCTTTCTTCGGTGTGTACCACTTCCACTTTGCCGTCTTCATTTTCTTAGTAGACCCAAAAGCCGCGAAGGCACATTTATATTTCTTGGTTTTGGCACCGTCTTTGTATGTCGCAGAAATCGACATTTTGATTTTGCCGGAATAATTCTTCATACGAATCTTTGGCTTGATGCCATTTTTCGCGTCTACAACAAAACCAAACTCATCGGTGATGATGATGTTTCCAGGAATTGTTGATGGCCAATAGCCCTCAGTAAACGCATCGGTTTCTGAATCGGTTGCTGGTTCCTTATCCCACGACGGAGCATTAGATGTTGTCGCGATTGCAGTGGCCGCAGTTTTTACGAGCACTGTGGTTGATGCGGAGGCTGTACTAGCCG
>WLEX01000048.1 GCA_009704065.1 Actinomycetota bacterium | reverse complement strand
TCTGATCCATTCGGCAATGGTGCGAGCACCTTGCTCAAGTACCCAGTCACCAATGGGTGCAATGAGGCCCGATTCATCGGCGAGGTCGAGGAATGCTGCAGGTGCGAGAAGGCCACGAGTTGGGTGATTCCAGCGCAACAAGGCCTCGGCGGCAACTACACGGCCTGTGTGTGCCGACTGAATGGGTTGAAAGAGCACGGCAAATTGATTGCCAGCAAGTGCTTGTTCGAGTTCTGATGCAAGTGTTTGGCGTTCGCGTGCAGCAGTACGCATTTCTTCGTTGTACAACTCAGAACGGCCTCGGCCACGTTGCTTGGCGCGGTACATGGCAGTGTCGGCAGAGCGCAACAAGGTGAGTGCTGCATCGTTTGCTGATTCGGTGGCAAGAAGTTCAAGAGTGGACATTGCAACACCCACACTGGCGCCGGCTTCGATTTCAATTCCTTGCAGAACAAGTGGTCCTGTGATGGAAGTACGAACTCGTTCGGCCACATCGAGTGCAACTTGCTCATCAAGTAATCCTTCGCAGAGAACTACAAACTCATCGCCACTGATACGGGCCACTAAATCGCTCGGGCGAGTGGCGGCTGCAAGACGCTTCGCTGCGGAAACGATGAGCTGATCGCCAACAGCATGACCAATGGTGTCGTTCACATGTTTCAATTTGTCGAGGTCGATAAACAACACAGCCACTGTGGCGTGCGTGGTGCGACTGCGCTCAAGAGCTTCTGCAGTTTTACGAAGAAAGAGAACACGGTTCGGAAGACCAGTGAGAGCATCGTGGGTTGCTTGTCGCGCCAGTTCGGCTTGTGATTGGCGCTCTTCGGTGATGTCACGGCTAATGGTGGACCAATGGTGCACACTGCCATCGGGGTCGCGCACCACTTGCACCACTACAGACAAGGTGCGCGCAATGCCATCGGGGGAGCGGAAACCAATTTCCCCTTCCCAACGATGCAATGCCCCAGTTGCAGGGACAATATCGAGAAGGGCACGGGGGAGTTGATCGCGCACTGCCTGCATAAAAGTACGGGCGGCGATATCGCTATTGCCAGCACCTGGATCGATAACACCAATTAAGTTGCGTGCAGTGTCGTTTGCGAAAATCAATTCACCCACGCGATCGAAAACCAGGACGGCATCGCCCGATACATCGAGGAGGCCGACCAACTGGTCAGACAACTGCCGTTGAGTAACAAGAGACGTGCAATCGATTGCTGTACCGACATAACCGGTGAGCACACCGTCGATGAGAACGGGTTGAGTAGACACCTGAATCCAAATTGATTCACCAGTTGCAGTGCCAATGCGAAATTCCACTGTGAATGTTTCGCCGGTATCGCGATGTTGAAGCCAACGTTTTTCACATTCGGTGCGTTCGTGTGGCAGGGCATTCGACCAAGGTGCAGTACCGGCTCCAATGGGTGCGCCACCCAGCACTAAAACACGAAATGCGTCGTTGCCCGCGGTGAGACGACAATTGGTGTCCGTCTCAAAAACGCCGATTGGCAGGGCAGCAGTGGTGGGGTCGATTACCCATTCTCACAGATTGAACACCCTTAGCGGTGGAACGACCCCCGAGCGTGAACGACTCGACCTGCTGTAGTCACTAGCCTGATGAAATGCCTTCGCTGCCATCGTCTGTTTCTGGTGATCCGCTCTGCCTGATGACCATCCATGCCCATCCTGATGACGAAGCGTCAAAGGGTGCGCCCACTGTGGCGAAGTACTACGCCGAAGGAGTACGCACCGTGCTCGTGTGTTGCACAGGTGGCGAAGAAGGCGACTTGCAGAATCCAGCCCTGCGCGAACCAGGTCAGCCTTTTCACAACATGACTCCCGAGGAAGAGCGCGCTCACATGGCAGTCGTGCGTCCGAAAGAGCTCGAGCTATCGGTTGCTGCAATCGGGTTCTCTGCACTGCACATGCTTGGCTATCGAGATTCGGGAATGGCTGGTTCTGAGCCAAACAATCATCCCGACTGTTTTCATATGGCCGATCTCGATGAAGCAACAGGTCGATTGGTTGCGCTAATCCGTGCCGAGAAGCCGCAAGTGATTCTCACCTATAACGACGATCAGGCTGGCTATCCGCACCCCGATCATTTGCGCGTGCACGATGCAAGTGTGTTGGCATTTGAACGTGCTGGAGATCCTGCGTGGTACCCCGAAGCGGGCGAACCATGGCAGCCACTAAAGATGTATTACACCTTGTGGGCAAAAGAGCGAATCATGGCAGTGCACGAAGCATTGCTGTTGAAATTTGGTGAATCACCTTTCGATGAGAACTGGCGCAATCGTCCGTCGCAAGATCATCGCATTACAACGCGTCTCGAAATTGGCGAATACTTGCATGCACGTACACAGTCGTTGCGTGCACACGCAACTCAAGTCGACCCCACTTCGAAATGGTGGTTCGGATTAGAAGATCATGAACTCGCCGATGTGTATCCGTGGGAAGATTGGATCTTGGCAAAGAGCGTGAGCGGCGATGTTCCTGAAGGCATGATGGAAACCGATTTGTTTGTCGGTATTCGTCATCTCAGCGAGGTGTCGTCATGAGTGTGAAGTACACCGTGTCGTTCGGTAAAGGCGAAAAGGCTTCTGAAGGTCCCGACAATGCCGATGTTGCAGTATCGATTGATGCAAAGTTCACCAGCATGGACCCGACTGCTGCATTTATGCTCGGCAAATTAAAGGCCGAGGGAAATACTCGCGCGTTGTTTGAAGCGTTGTGGAGTGGCGAAGCAGAATCGGCTATCAGCCGGCTCGCATCGCGTCCCTAAGTTCGCGATATCCCACCAGCACGGCGCCACTTGCCGTTACTGCATCGCGTAGTTCTGAGCTCACCGCAAGTGCAAGATCATCGATCCAGCCGTCTGCTACTTCGCCTAGCGCACGCACTTCAGGAGTATCGATTGCAGGTTGCACATGAATTTCAGTGACACCTGGTTGCAGTGTTGCAAGAGCAGACAACACACGCTCGCGACTGCCGGTGCGCCAGTCGTGATTGAAATGATCGGGGAACACGATTCCTTCGTCACTTGCTAGTTGACGGAAGGGAAATCCAGCAGCCTCAGGTGTGATGGTGGATGGCAAACGAATGGGAAGTTTGAATTCAAATGCCAGTTCGAGATACACATCGAAAAATTCGGGGCGCAATGTGATGGAAGTGAGATGAGGCGCAAGGTGGGTGACATCGATTCCCCATGCAAGTGCACGTTCGATTTGAGCTCGACATTCGCGCAGTACTTCCGATGAATCGGCGTGTTCCCATAGGTCGTCGACCGAGCGAGGAAAGCCACCTTCGCCTGACAACAAAGTTGGTGCGTGTGTCAGTGGGCCCCAGCGATACAGCGGGTGCTCAGCATTGAGTGTGAGGTGCACGCCGATGTCTTCGCCTTTGTACATCTCGGCGGCATAGCGCGCCCATGGTGCGGGCATCATGATTGATGCACATGTGGCAACGCCATTGCGGATTGCTTGGTACACGCCCTCGGTGGCTGCATGGCACGACCCAAGATCGTCACACGAAAGAATGACTAATCGCGCGTCGTCTGTGTATCCCATTCGAGATGCAAGGGTGCGTGTGTCGGCCATGCAGAAACCTTATCGGGGACAGTGGCCCCACAGCCCGAGATGTGCCTGGTCTGCGGCAGATGATGCCGCGGCAAAATCAGTTTCAAAGGCAGTGTTCGGTGCAATGGAAAGAGGCACGCCCCAGCCACCGGCCAACAACTCGTGATTGATAAACACATTGTCGGAACTTCGATAGACGTATGCGAGAAGTCGTCCGTACTTGTCTCGTGCTTCCTCGTCGCGCATCACGTAGATGTCGGTTCCTTTCGGCAACATGGCAGTGGTATGCGCCGATGCTTCAGGGCCCCAGCAGCCAACAGGTTTTGTGGGATGTTTTGTTTCAGGAGTGTCGACTCCAATGAGGCGAATTGTTTCGCGACGTCCAGCAAGTGAGACCGAGATGGTGTCACCGTCTGTGACGTGAATGATGCTTCCATGCACACGACCGCTTGGATCGGGTTGCACAGTGGCCGCAGCACACGATGACAACACAACACAAGCGGTCGCGATGAGGATGGGATAGCGCGTCATGCGCGCTCCGTTCTGTTTAGATGCGCTCGATGAGCGTGCCGGTGCCAAGACCGCCACCACAGCACATCGAGATGATGCCGTAACGACCGCCTGTGCGCTCGAGCTCGTTGAGTGCTTTCGTGATCAAGAAGGCACCAGTTGCCCCAAGTGGGTGACCAAGAGCAATTGCACCACCGTTCGGGTTCGTGCGGTCAAGGTCGGCACCTACTTCTTTCGCCCATGCAAGAACTACAGACGCAAACGCTTCGTTGATCTCGAACACGTCGATGTCGGAGATCTTCAAGTTGTTGCGCTCGAGCAAACGCTGGGTGGCATCGATAGGGCCAGTAAGCATGAGTACGGGATCAACGCCAACTAGGCAAGTATCTACGATTCTTGCCCGAGCCTTGAGGCCAAGCTTGTTGGCCTTTTCCTCGGTCATCATGAGAACCGCAGAGGCACCATCGGAGATTTGCGATGAGTTGCCGGCAGTGTGCACGCCGTTTTCGCGGGCCACTGGCTTGAGGGTGCTCAATTTTTCGAGTGTGGTCTCGCGGAGTCCTTCGTCCTTGCTCACAATGTGAGAACCAGTCTGCTCGCCGGCTTCGTTGTACTCAGGAGCCTCAACTTCGATGTACTGACCAGAGAAACGATCTTCGGCCCATGCTTTTGCGGCACGCTGCTGAGACACAAGGCCCCAGTTGTCGGTGTCGGCACGAGTGACGCCCCACTTTTCGGCGATGCGCTCGGCACCTTCGAATTGTGAAGTCATTTCGTACTGTGCAAAGTAGGTGCGTGGAATGGGAACACCAAGTCCGAGGTTCTTGTTGCCGTTGCTTCCGATGGGGATACGGCTCATGACTTCAACGCCACAAGCGATTGCAATGTCGACAACGCCAGAACCAATGAGTGAACTCGCAAGACCTGTTGCCTGCTGTGAAGATCCACATTGTGTGTCGACTGTTGTTGCTGCAGTGGTAAGCGGAAGACCAGCAGCCAACCATGCAGTACGGGTGATGTTGAAAGCCTGTTCGCCTACTTGGCTGACACAACCACCGACAACTTGCTCGACCAATGCTGGGTCGAGACCGGTGCGGTCGAGGATTCCTTTTTGAACCACGCCAAGAAGTTCTCCGGCGTGAAGGGTGGACAGACCGCCGTTGCGCTTGCCCACGGGGGTGCGCAAAGTGTCGACGATTACTACTGGGTTTTGGTTACGTGCCATTCGGTCATCCTAGGCAACGGCCTACCTACTACCGTCAATTGGGATGAGCCCTTCAGAGATTCCCTTCCGTCCTTCCCTTGCGCCTGCTGAAACTTCAGAGCATCGGTACATCCACGTAGTGCAAACAAAGGTGTTTATAGACGACCGTCCCGCAGACGATGGCTGGGAGCGACACTTCCTCGGCATGCATGGTGAAGTGGCGTGTTGGGGAATCGATGTTCCTCATGGTGAAGATCCTGGGTATGGCGCAGAAACGGATCTGTATTCGTTGTTTGGTCGAGTCGACTCCACTGAGTGGGCTGTGGCAGGTAGGGCGGTTCAGCTCATCGAATGGGCACGAACACATAAGTTTTGTGGGCGCTGTGGCGAACCAACAGTGATGGCACAGAACGACCGTGCGTATCAGTGCCCCGCATGTCGCTTAATGCAGTTCCCTCGTTTGTCGCCGGCCATCATCACGTTGGTGACACGCGGTGAAGGCGATGCACAACAAGCGTTGCTGGCCCGTGGCGTGAATTTCCCCATGCCTTTGTATTCGTGCCTAGCTGGTTTTGTAGAACCAGGCGAAAACCTCGAACAAGCAGTTGTGCGAGAAGTGGAAGAAGAAGTCGGAATCGTGGTGAACAACATTGAGTATGTTGCAAGTCAGCCGTGGCCATTTCCTAACTCACTCATGCTTGGCTTTCGTGCTCAGTATGTGTCGGGAGACATTGTGTGTGACACCACCGAAATTGCCGATGCCAATTGGTACACCCGCGAAGAGTTGCCCATGATTCCTGGAGCAATTTCTATTGCGCGTCGCCTCATTGACGATTGGCTGTTGCAGCGCTAACGAATTGTTCTGTCTCACCGTCTACGGTAGGTGGTTATGAGCACTCTCAATCTCGGAAAAGTCGGACTCTGGACAGCGGAACTTGATCTGCAACCAATGGCACGTGCGCAAGAAACAATTGTGCAACTAGAAGCCATGGGCTTTGGCACCGTGTGGGTTCCCGAAGCTGTGTTGCGTGAACCATTTGCATCAACAGCATTGTTGTTGTCGGCCACAAAGAACATGGTGTTAGCAACAGGCATTGCAAGTTTGCATGCACGTACAGCACAAACCATGCAGGCCGGTTGGAAGACCATCACCGAAGCGTTCCCTAATCGTTTCTTGTTGGGTATCGGAGTGAGTCATGCGCCGATGGTGTCGGGAGTTCATAAGGGCAACTACGACAAGCCGTACTCCACCATGGTGCAGTATCTCGATGCCATGGATGCCGGGATCTATTTCTCGCCAGCACCAAGCACGCCACCACAGCGAGTTCTTGCTGCACTCGGGCCAAAAATGTTGAAGCTTGCTGCAGAACGCGGAGCAGGTGCGCATCCGTATTTCGTACCAGTAGAACACACGGCATTTGCTCGTGAAACCATGGGCGCTGATGCGCTGTTGGCTCCCGAACAAGCAGTGGTGTTTGAAACAGACCCAACAAAAGCTCGCGCTATTGCTCGTCAGCATATGAATACGTATACGAAACTTCCGAACTACGTGAACAACCTTCTCCGCTTTGGTTTTGGTGCAGAAGAAATCGCCAATCAAGAAGATCGTGTAGTCGATGCGATCGTTGCATGGGGTTCAACCGACACAATTCTTGCTCGCATTAAAGATCACTTTGCAGCTGGTGCAAACCATGTGTGTGTTCAAGTGTTGGGTGAGACTCCAGGCGTGTTGCCAATGCGCGAATGGCAAGAGCTTGCCGACGCCACACGAGGCCTGTAGTGCTCGCACGTAGTACGTATTTGTCGACCCTGGTGTCGGCAGGGAACGAACTTGCTACACGGGCCGAAGGGAACCTTGGTGTTGCCGTACCTATGTGTCCCGAATGGACCATCGGAGATCTGGTGTGGCACGTCACACAAGTGCATTCTTTCTGGAATCAGATTGCACAGACCGGGTTAGCGGGACCTGAAAACGTAACGCGCTATGAGGCACCCGACGATGGCGAACTACTCAGCGTGTATTCAGCAGGAGTCGCAACGTTGGCTTATACCTTGGAACACGCACATGACTCTGATGCATGCTGGACCTGGGCTGGGCCACGCGATAGTGCATGGATCATTCGTCGCATGGCACACGAAACTGCTGTGCATGCGTGGGACGCTGCAAATGCAATTGGTAATCCCATGCCACTGAACGCAGAACTGGCAAGTGATGGCATCGATGAGTTTGTTCACGTGATGATTCCACACGCTGCGAAAAATACTGAGGCACTGCACGGTTCAGTTCATATCCACTGCACCGATGTGGCTGGCGAATGGTTAGTAGTTCCGCAACCAGGCGGTGAATTGCTGGTAACGCGCGAACATGCAAAAGGCGATTGCGCTATTCGCGGTACTGCAAGCGATATCAATGTCGCGCTATGGCGCCGGCTTCCACAAAGTTCGTTAGAAGTAATCGGTGATACCAATGTTGCAGCTCAGTTCTTGGCTATAGCCAACAACGACTAGCTATGCCACTGTGGTCCAGTTACTTGCTTTGCCTGTGGCATCGATGAGTCGAACCTTCATCGTTCTGACACCCTGAGGGATCGTGACAACATACTTTCCAGATTTGTTGGCTGTGATACGACGCGTGGTGAGAGTGCGGCCAGTCTTGGTTTGAATACGCACGATGCGGGAAGTTGTCTTTGCGACTTTGATTGTGGCTCTACGAACAACAGGTGCTGTTCCGCTAGAAACGGTTCGAGCCGAAATAGTGGGACTAGCCGCGGTACCGTTCGTCGCAAGTGGTGCCGAGGTGTTTTCAATAGGACCTGTAGCTGGGTTGTCTGGCCCTGTAGCGCCGAGAACGATGGAGTCAGAGAATTCCAATATGCGTCCAGTGGAGAGAACGAATTGCACGTACACAG
>WLEX01000047.1 GCA_009704065.1 Actinomycetota bacterium | reverse complement strand
GTTCATCAATGAGCCAACTAGTTCTTCTCATCATCGGCGCAATGTGGATGGCAGTTCTTTTGCCACCTCTCTTGCGTTCACGATTTGATGGTGGAGCTGTCTCTTCGGTGTCGGACTTTCGTCGCCAACTTCACACCTTGCAGCGCACACAAGCGCCAGGTACCCAAGGCCCCATGCGCGCCATGGCTCGCCCTCTTGCTCCTTCTCCTCGCTTGGCCCCTGTTTCTCGCCAGCCACAACAACGCCCGCGCTTGGTAGCAAGTGACGGAGTGCTCGAAGCAGAGCCTCGTCACCGCCGTAGCCACCACACGGCCGAACTTCCTCGTGCGCATTACGCCGCTGAAACTGCCTTCATGTCTTCTCGTGAAGTGGTGCGTCGCCGTCGCGTCAACGTTCTCTACGGAATGGTGGCCGCCAACGCTGTCACTTTGTTCCTTGGTGTCACCACTGGAAGCACTGTCATGCTCTATGGCTTTACGGTTTCCTTCCTAGGCCTCGCCGCTTATTGCTATGTCTTGGTGCAGATCCGCAACCAGGAATACTTGCGCCGCGTCAATAGTCACCGCCGCGCTGCCTAATAGACCCCGTTCGGGTCTTTTCGTCATACCGAATGTGACGCATGGCGCATACACACCTAGACTTTCCCTTTCACCACACGGTTGAGGGCTAGGGGATACCAATGGCATTGTCATGGATAGAAGCGCAAGAAAAAGTTTTGTCACCAGGATCTGGGACACCTTTTGAGTTAATGCCAGCCGAAGTGTTCGGCGTGAAGATGGACGTGTTCAAGAACACTCCTCCCAACCTTGCGCTTGTCTTGCAAAATGCTCGCAACTTCGGAGACACCACGTTTGTTATTTACGAAGGTGAAAAGTGGAGCTTTGCGCAAACCATGGATCAGGTCGATGGGCTTTGCCATTTGCTCGTTCATACCTACGGTGTGAAAAAAGGTGACCGTGTTGCCGTTGCTATGCGTAACTTCCCCGAGTGGATCATGGCCTTTGCGGCAATCATTTCGATTGGTGCCATCAACGTGTCGTTCAATGCATGGTGGACCGAAGACGAAATGGATTTTGCATTGCAAGACTCCGGCGCAAAAGTTCTCATTGGTGACCAACAGCGCATCGATACTGCACATGCATCGTGCAGCAAGCACGGCATCAAAATGTTGTGCGTACGCCCCGAGCGCGAATTGGGTGCCGATGTCGACGAATGGGCAAAGGTTGTAAAAACTGGCCTTGGACCATTGGTTGCCGATATTTCTCTCGACGACGATGCCACCATCTTGTACACCTCGGGAACCACAGGTCGCCCGAAGGGTGCTGTATCTACTCACCGTGCAGTACTCAGCGCACTCATGGCGTTCTCGGCACGTAACGCAGTTCTGAAGCTTGCAAGTGACGAGCCAGAGGCACCAGCAGATCCGTTCCCGCCATCGTTCATTTTGATCGTGCCTCTGTTCCACGTGACCGGTTGTGTTCCCGTGATGCTCAGCTGCTTTATGGCTGGCCTCAAGCTCGTCATCATGTTCAAGTGGGATGCAGGCAAAGCATTGCCGATCATTCAAGACGAGAACATCACAAACTTTGTTGGTGTACCTACACAGTCGTTCGACCTTGTGAACCACCCCGACTTCGACAAGTACGACACCAGCAGCCTTCGTGCAGTGGGCGGCGGCGGTGCACCAGCACCTGCAGCATTGGTCGACAAGGTCGATAAGGCAGTGAAGAAGGGCAGCCCACAACTTGGATACGGCATGACCGAAACCAACGCGTATGGCCCTGGCAACACCGGCAAGTTCTACACCGATCGTCCTACCAGTACTGGCCGTGCCACATGGCCAATGCGCGTAGAAATTCGTGACCCTGAAACTTTCAAGACACTCGGACCAAATGAAATGGGCGAAATCTGCATGTTCGGCCCCATGCTCATTCGTGGGTACTGGAACCGTCCTGATGCAACCGCAGAAACCATTGTTGATGGTTGGTTGCGCACCGGCGACGGTGGCTACATCGACGATGAAGGTTTCTTGTTCATTAAAGACCGCATCAAAGACATGATTTTGCGTGGAGGTGAAAACATTTACTGCGTCGAAGTTGAAGGCGCAATTTATGAACACCCAGCCGTGCACGAAGTTGCTGTGTTTGGTGTGCCCCACGAACGCCTTGGCGAAGAAGTTGCTGTTGCAATTTTGCCGAAGGAAGGCGAATCAATTACCGCGCACGAATTGTGGCAGTTCCTTGATGGCAAGATCTCATCGTTCAAGGTTCCGAACCATGTTGTAATCATGAACGAGCCGCTGCCACGTAACGCAGCAGGCAAGTTCTTGAAGACATCACTGCGCGATCTTGTTGGCAAGGGCTCACTCGTCGCCGAAAGCCGCTAAACCGTCGCCACCTCTTCAGGTGGCCGCACGGGGATAATTAGCCTCACTTCATTGGATTGAGAAAATTCAGAGATGTGTGTGCGATGCTCGAGGATTACTCGCGCCATTGATTCTGTATTGGCTGATGGCATTTTTAGCCAGATGAATTTTGGGAATCCGTTTGTCTGCGTTGTGAAATTCAGAAAATCTGAATCTTTAGAAATGATGGTGAGTTGTTGAGCGGTTGCGAGTTGCCAGATTTGCAGATCAGTTGACTGAGAAAGTCCGAGACCTGAGACGTGGAGAACTTCGGGAAATTCATGGCTCAATAGGCGGACTAATCTCCACGACAGATTTTGATCGAGGAGAAGCCTCACACAGGGGTAGCAAGGTGACGCTCAGGCAGAGCCGCGAACTCGATTGCTGCCTGGATGTGCACAGCAGTGAGTTCTGGAAAGTCGGCGATGATTTCATCGCTGCTCATTCCGGATGCAAGGTAGTCGAGGACATCGTTGACGGAAATGCGGGTGCCCTTGAAACATGGCTGACCGCCACGTACACCGGGTTGCATATGGATTATCGATGTCAGATCCATGAGCTCACTCTAGCCACAGGGTCTGTCGTCGTGTCAAGCAATTAGTGCGAGTGAAGCTCTTCAGGTGGTCGGATGTTGCGGAACTGCGAAAGCAGTAACAAGTCGTATGTAATTTTGCAGGCTGCACAAATGAGTAGTGGCCAAGCAAAGTTCGAATGATCGAGCATGAAGCCGGCCGCAATGGGCGGCAGTGCCGATGCAAGGCTGCGTGGAACATTGGTAATACTTGCTGCTGCTGCACGTTCGTGTGGTTGCACCACTGCCATTACGTAACTGGTGCGCACGGGAACATCCATCTGGCTTAACAATCCACGCACGATGAAAAGCCCCATAGCCCACCACACGTTCGGTGCAAGCACAACAAAGATCAGCAGCACACTTGCAGGAATGTGTGTGAACACCATGGTGCGCACAAGTCCGATTCGGCGCGAGATACGAACAGCGAGAAGCGATGAGAAAGCACTCAACATGCCGGTGGCAAAAAAGATCACACCCAACGTTCCCGGTGTGAGATCGAACCGTCGATATACCCACAGCGCAAAGATTGCTTGAGTGGCAAAACCGCCACCGAAAGAATCGAGGCTGAACAATGCAGCTAGGCGGTACACGGTAGATCGTGATGCGGGGCTTAATGCTGAATCGGCTTTTGTTGTGCGTGTGCGGCTGGCAGGAGAGAGCCGTGAGTACAGAACGAGTAGCGCTAACCCTGCGATGCCATACAGCACGAACGCTGCGCGCCGGCCTACTTCGCTGTCGTGTCCGAGCTGTGTGGCAATGGCGATGGGAATACCTGCACACAATGCACCAACGGAACCAACAAGCGAGCCCACCAAATTAAAAGCAGCGAATACTCCTGTGCGATCAGCATCGGACACAGTGGTGGAGAGCGTCGCTTGTTCGAGAGGAAGGAACACGCTCACATCGCCGGCACTCGGATTCATGGTGCCGACAGCAGCAACGATGAGCAACAGTACGAATGGAGTGCTGAGGCCAAAGAGAATGCCGGTGCACACCATGAGCCACGAGGAATAGGTAAGCAAACGTTCGATAGAGAATCGATGCGATGAAACACCTACCGCCAACGTGAGGATGGCGGAGCCCAAGAGCGAAGCAGTGACGACGGCTCCAATTTGCACGCCGGAGAATCCGAGATGCAGCAAGAACGCTGGCAACACCACATAGGCAATGCCGTCGACAAATGCACGTATACCGCGTGTAGCAATGATGATTTTTGCATCACTGCTAGCAGAGGCGGGAAGCAGTGAGATATCAGGCTCCGAGCGCGCGTTGCACGACCGATGATTCGCGTTGGCGCAAGGTGACATTGACTCGTTGGCGTTCAAGAACCTGGTCGAGCATCTTGCCTGCTTGCGCGATGGGGTGCTCGGTAAAGAACGCCTGTACATCTGCTTCGAGCGTTTCGGTATTCAGTGTGGTGACGGAACTTGCCATACGGATAATGGTGTTTCCAGGGAACTCGTCGTTTGCTTTTTTCCAGTTGGCACGAACAAAGTTCCAGGCTTGTTCACCGTGTTTGCGGTTAGCAACACAACGGTTTAGCAAGAACGGAGCATTTTGTGTTTTCACTTCGCCCGACATTGCGAGGTCGCAGGTACGGGCAATGAGTTCTGCGCTATCGAACTCTGCCAATGCATAGAGCATGCGAATTTGATCTTGTGGAGTCGACGGATTGCGATAGCGCTGCAAGAACCATTCGTAATCTTGGGCGTCTCCTGTTGATGCCACCACGGTGGTGGCTGCTGCCACAAGCTCTGGCTCTGTAACAGTATTGGTGAACAGAATTTCTCGTGAACGCTTTTGGGCATCGGCGTCTTTGCCGTACACAGCGAGAAGCTGCACCAGGAGGCCACGCAGTTTTGCGGTGAGGTCTTCTTCGCCGTCTACAGGTGTCCAACCAAGGTGGGCAAGTGACGGTGCAACAAGCGTTGACACATACGTTGCAAACGCAGACTCGGCTTCGGCGGGAAGAATGCGTGCAAGTCCGCGCAGTGCAATGGAAATTGTTTGCCACACTGCAAGGTCTTTCTCGCCGGAGAAACCATTGAGGAAGGAAAGAAGTGCTTCGGTATCCATGGCACCGGCCACTACTGCGTTCCATGCATCGTCGACCAAGTTGTATCGCTCGAGTGTGTCGAGTGTGTGCAAGGTTTCGCCTGTGATGCGGCTGAGAAGTTGGTCTGAATATTCAACGCGATAAAAGCCAGGGCCATTGGCGTTCACCACAATGGTGGCGCTCGTGTCGGTAAGTGGGATACGTACTGTGGCTGTTTCGAGCAACACCTTGGTGGTGGTGTTTCCAATACGAACATGAATAGGTGTCACCCACAAGGTGGTGTCGGGGGTGTTATCGAAAGTGAACTGACGTTGCGACAACACAAGATTGGTGCCGTCGATGCGTGCAGAGATCAATGGATATCCGGCTTGCCAGATCCAAGAATCCATGAGCGCACGAACAGGTACTACGGGGCCACCATCGGTAGACACCACATGTTCAATTGCATCCCACAAATCGTTTGTTTCGGTGTTGCCGTATGCGTGTGTTTTCAAATAATGGCTGACACCAGCACGGAAACGATCGGGGCCAATGTATTGCTCGAGCATGCGCAAGATGGCACCACCCTTTTGATACGTGAGTACATCGAACATGCCGTCGGCATCGGCAGGGGAGTTAACGGGGAATTCGATTGTGCGTGTGGAGTGCAACGAGTCGACATCGAATGCTGCTGTGCGGTCGAGGCCAAACGATGTCCATAGTTTCCATTGCGGCATAAATGCATCGCAGGCTGCGTATTCCATGAATGTGGCAAATGCTTCGTTGAGCCAAATTCCGTTCCACCACTTCATGGTGACCAGGTCTCCAAACCACATGTGTGCCAATTCGTGTGCAACAACTAGTGCAACAAGTTCTTGTTCTACTTGTGTGGACGTTGCAGGATCAACCAAGAGGAGCACTTCGCGGAACGTGATGCATCCGACGTTTTCCATTGCGCCAGCAGCGAAATCGGGCAATGCCAACAGGTCTACTTTGTCGCTGGGGTACGGAACGCCGTAATAGGTTTGAAACCAATCGAGAGCAAAGGTTCCGGCACGCATACCGAAATCAGTGAGATGCGATTTTCCGGGAACATGAATCACGCGTACAGCAATGTCTCCCACCATTTGTGGTTCTGTTGCCTCGAGGGGTCCGACCACAAATGCCACCAAATAGGTGGACATGATCATGGTGTCGGCGAACCAAATGCGAGTGGTGCCGTTTGCATTTTCTTCACGACGTGTTTCGCTGCTGTTTGATACAGCAAGAAATTCACTCTTGATTGTGAGATCGATTGCAAACACCGCTTTGAAATCGGGTTCGTCGAAGCAGGGGAATGCGCGACGGCAATCGGTTGATTGCATTTGTGTGGTGGCAATGGTGCGCACCACGCCTGAATCGTCGGTAAAGGTAGAACGATAAAAGCCGCGCAGTTTGTCGTTCAAGATTCCGGTGAAGGAAATCTGAATCGTGCATGGGCCCACAGCGGGGCTCGCTGCGATGATGAGGCGTTCAGATTCTTCGTGCAGCGTGAACGATGCAGGTGCACCATTGACAGTGACCGATGCAATATCGAGCTCGATGGCGTTCAGCACGATTTCACTACAAGACGCTGTGACCTCAGAAGTGATGATGACCGAGCCGGTGAAAGTGGCCGTATCGAGATTGGGCTCTAACGACACCTCGTATCGCGAAGGGAGAACGGTGCGGGGGAGGCGGAAAGGATTATCGAGATGGCTCACGAGATAAAGGCTAGTGGTGCATGTGTGGCGACTACCGTAGAGAACCGTGCCACGTAGTCATCCTTTCACCGCCCATGTTCCTGCTCTCACCAACAAAGAGGGCATTCAATACGACGTCGTGGGTGTGGGAAATGCCCTTGTCGACATGATCGCCATGGTGGATGATGCCTTCTTGGGTGCAAACGACATGATCAAGGGCTCGATGGCCCTGATTGAGACCGAACGTGCCGTTCTTCTCTCTACAGCTGTGGGAGCAAGCACTCGCACGAGTGGCGGATCAGGTGCCAACACCTTGGCGGGTATTGCAAGCCTTGGTGGCGACGTGGCATTTATTGGCAAAGTGGCAAACGATGAATTTGGTGCAGTGTTCGCCGACGACATGAGAACAATTGGTGTCGATTTTCGTAGTGGCGGCCCCGACTCATCGGTGCCGACCGGCCGATGCATCATTGCTGTGACACCCGATGCGCAACGCACCATGAATACATTCCTTGGAATCTCCACACAGTTGGCATTTGCCGATCTTGACGAAGGTCTGATTGCTTCGGGTGCCATCTTGTATCTCGAGGGATACTTGTTCGACCGCGATGAAGCCAAAGATGCATTCCGCAAGGCTGCTGCTGTGGCACACGCACATGGTCGCGTGGTGTCACTCACATTGTCTGACTCGTTTTGTGTTGATCGACATCGTGCAGATTTCCAAGCCTTGGTACGTGACGAGATCGACTTGTTGTTTGCTAACGAAGACGAACTGAAGTCGTTGTATGAAACAACAGATTTTGATGAGGCCGTTCAACTACTTCGTCGTGATTGTCATATTGCTGCAGTGACTCGCAGTGAAAAAGGCTCTGTTGTGGTGACTCGTGATGATGTGCACACCATCCCGGCAGCTCCCGTATCAAACGTTGTCGATACCACCGGTGCTGGTGACTTGTTTGCAGCTGGTTTCCTGCGTGGCCTCACCCAAGGAAAAGATCTCACCAGTTGTGCCCGCATTGGTGCCATTGCGGCTGCCGAAGTGATTTCACATGTGGGCCCACGCCCATTGGTGTCATTGGTCAGTCTCCTGCCCGATGACCTTGCTTAATTTGTAGGCTCGATGCCATGAGTGAAACTTCTGGTCTTACCGTTCTCGGACAAACTGTGCAGCACGCCATTGAGCATGTTGAGGTTTTCCCTGCACCAAAGAATATTTCGTCTGTCATGTTCGACAGCGACGAAGTGCAATCGTTTTGCCCGGTGACTGGTCAGCCCGATATCTCGAGCGTCAGCATTGAATACGTGCCCAACAAGTTCTGCATCGAGTCAAAAAGCTTGAAGCTCTACCTCTGGGGATTTCGTGATCGTGCAGTGTTTGCTGAAGCGTTAGCTGCAGAAATTGCTGGTGAAGTCATGGAAACAGCCAAGCCTCATTCAGTGCGCGTTGTATTGGTGCAATCGCCACGAGGTGGCATCACT
>WLEX01000046.1 GCA_009704065.1 Actinomycetota bacterium | reverse complement strand
TTTTCCCTGCACCAAAGAATATTTCGTCTGTCATGTTCGACAGCGACGAAGTGCAATCGTTTTGCCCGGTGACTGGTCAACCCGATATCTCGAGCGTCAGCATTGAATACGTACCCAACAAGTTCTGCATTGAATCAAAGAGCCTGAAGCTCTACCTCTGGGGATTTCGCGATCGTGCCGTATTTGCTGAAGCATTGGCTGCAGAAATTGCTGGTGAAGTCATGGAAACAGCCAAGCCTCATTCAGTGCGCGTTGTATTGGTGCAATCGCCACGAGGTGGCATCACTATTACTGCCGTGTCAGAACTCGGCAAGTAACACTTACTGCTTGCGTCCGCGTTCCATAATTTTGGCGCGACGCTCTTCAACCTTTTTCGGATCGAACTGAGCCTTGCGCCATGTGGCGCCATCTTCGGCTTCGTGTTCCCACTTCTTTTTCTCTGCAGCATGGCGTGCATATGTAGAACGAATTTGGCGAACACCATCTTGTTCGTTACCAATGATGTCGAGTGCAAGCGAACGGGTGAACGGCATGAGATCGGCGTGTGGCACGACATGGTTAACAAGACCAAACGAGTGTGCTTCTTCGGCCAACATGAAGTTGCCTGTGAAACTCATTTCACGTGCACGACGAATACCGATTGCTTGAGGCAACAACACAGTGAGACCCCAGCCAGGCATCACGCCTACGCGTGAATGTGTGTCGCCGAACTTTGCATTTTCCGATGCGATAAGAAAATCGCAATTCAATGCAAGCTCGAAACCGCCGGTGATAGCGACGCCATTAACAGCACCAATGAGTGGCTTTGAGATATGTGGGAATGGACCACGCACTCCGCTGGCGTTCTTCTTGCCATCGGCACCGCTGCCACGCAAGTTGCCCCCAGTGTCACCTAGTTCTTTGAGGTCGAGGCCAGCACAAAATGCTGGATCGGTGCCAGTGAGAATGACCACATCGACAGATTTGTCTTTGTCGGCAGTTTTCATGAGTTGTGGCAACAAGCGCAACACTTCGCTACTAAGGGCATTGCGTGATGCTGGCCGATTAAGGGTGATGGTGGCGATGCGCTCGCTCACCTCGTATAAAACAACGTCTTCGCTCATATATCCACCGTAGCCAGCAGACGGCGCCACGCAATCAGGGGAGGAAGAAAAGGACATATGTGTGCAAAACTGGAGCGCATGAGCCTTGTTACCGTGTCCGTTCTCGACGGCGTTGCCACCCTTACCCTCAATAATCCCGATGAGCGCAACACGCTCACGGCGCCCATGGTGGCCGAGATTCTCGCTGCGATGGACACCATTGAGGGCGACCCATCTATTGGTGCTCTCGTGGTCACGGGTGCAGCACCTGCATTTTGTGCTGGTGCAAACTTGGGCAACCTTGCCACTGCCACAGGCGAAAGCCTGGGAACCATTTACGAAGGTTTCTTGCGTATCGCACGTAGCCCATTGCCCACCATTGCTGCGGTGAATGGTGCAGCAGTAGGTGCTGGCATGAACCTTGCACTCGGGTGCGATATTCGTATCGCAGCGCGCCGTGCAAAGTTCGATACACGTTTCTTGCAAATTGGTATTCACCCCGGTGGCGGACACACATGGATGTTGCGTCGCATTGTTGGCCCACAAGCCGCTTTTGCCACTGTTGTGTTTGGTGAAATTCTCGATGGTGCTGAAGCCGAGCGCATTGGCCTTGTATGGAAATGCGTTGACGACGATCAGTTGTTGGCAGAAGCACAAAAAATTGCAGCCCGTGCGGCCAGTGCTCCGCGCCCATTGCTTGAAAGTGTGAAAAAGACCATTCAAGAAATGGCCGATGTGGATACTCATCCTGCAGCAGTTGAGCGTGAACTCGTTCCGCAACTATGGAGCACGAAGCAGCCTTGGTTCGCCGAGAAGATCGCAGCAATGCAGGCAAAGATTTCAAAGAAATAATTGGCTGAAAAGTCAATAGCCTGTGGAACTAGTGAAACAGTCACGCGCTCTTGCCTTTGGCGGCCTCTTGGCTGTTGCCTCTCTCGTGGGGTCTGCTATTCCCGCTCAGTCGGCCCCTGTGACCGTTGCGTGGCCTCTCGACCGCATTAACCAGCGCGCACTGCCACTAGACGGAAATGTCTCCCGTGGGGCTCTCACGGGCCTTGGAGTCGATATCTACCTAGTCGACACGGGCGTTCGGCCCACCCATGAGCAACTAGTTGGCCGAGTGGTGGCTGGAATCGATATTCCTACCGCAAACGGTACGGCTGTAGTTGACCCTCCCAGTTCTGATTGTGATGGCCACGGAACACATGTGGCGGGTTTGGCTGCAGGTTCCACAACTGGCGTTGCACCACAGGCACGCATCATTTCTGTGCGAGTACTCGACTGCAGTGGTGACGGAGAAGTGGCCGATGTGGTGAAAGCCCTGAAGTGGGTGCGTGGCGATCATCAGTCGGGAGTTCCTGCCGTTGTGAATCTCAGCCTTGGTGTTGATCTTGGTGATGATGGTCGTGCCATTGAGGAACAAGTGACCGAGCTCATGAACGAAGGAGTGGTGGTCACTGTTGCATCGGGAAATGGTGACTCGGCGGGCAAACCATTCGATGCGTGCAAGATTGCTCCGGGCGATGTTCCTCGTGCACTCACAGTTGGCGCAGTGTCAAGTGCAGATATTTATGCCTACTACTCAAACTTTGGATCATGTGTCGATTTGTTTGCACCAGGTGGTGACAGGTTTCGTGGAATTGAATCGTCGTGGAACACAAGCGACACTAGTTACGACTTCGATGTAGGTACATCGATGGCTTCGCCACTCGTAGCTGGCTATGCAGCGTTGTTGTTGCAACAACAACCATCGTTATGCGTCGATGCAATTGCAAACGCAATTACCTCTCGTGCCACTGTGGGCGCAATTACCGGGCTCGATGCACTTTCGCCGAACAAGTTGTTGTTTATCGACACTGCGACCGTGCCAGCAACCACACCAGGTGTTGCATCGAATGTCATCACGTCAACCGATGCAGGATCAATTGTTGTCACGTGGGATGCGCCGTGTGATGGTGGATCACCACTGACTGGTACGGCAGTCACGTTGTTATACAAAGGCAAAGCCGTGAAGAAATCGAAAGTGGCACCAGGTGTCAAAGGAGTTCGGTTTACAGGTCTTGTTAATGGTCGTACCTACCAAGTGGTGGTTAAGGCATCAAATGCATTGGGTGAAGGAATTGCAACATCACGTATTTCCACGGTTGCTGTGCGCACACTACGGACAGGCGCATCAATAGATCGAGACGTGCTGGCTCGTATTGCGGGTGATCTCACCTTGCACTGGACAGTGTCTAGTTCGTCGAAAAAGGTGTGCGCCCTGCGTGGGGAAACCCAGAGACTGGTGGCTCTGCGTGCAGGTACTTGCAGGGTGGGACTTCGTACCAACCTTGGCGGAGTGCCCGTTCTGCGCAGCCTTCGTGTTTCCTAACACAAGGTATTAATTCTTCTTACATGAGCTCTTCCCCTCGGTGCTGAGGAGGTGTACGGTCCGTTCTAGGGAACCACTTGGAGCCGTGTGCTCCGGAAGGAGGCGACGTTGAGTCAACGAAATCGCAACCAGGATCAAGCCCCAGCACCGCGTGCTGAATTACGAGCTCATGCTCACAATGAACGTCATCGAATAAATAGCGAATTGCATTTAGCGGTGGAAGCAGTGCACTACGGACTAGAGCCAATCGATGTAGAAGAACCTGGCCCTGAATGGAAACCACTTCATCACCACGATGCACAAATGGGAATTGAAAAAGCACAGCGTCAGCCGCTGAAGCATTGGAAAACAAAAGATTGGAAACGTCGCACTGTTGTGCGTCGGGAACGAGCTAACGCCTGGGACGCTCTGGCTTAGTTCAGCCAGTCGGCGAGGAATTCCTCGCGACGCTCAATCCATTCTTCAACGGTGATGCCGTAGCGAACGTGGTCTTCCCACACGCCGTTGATCTCTAAGAAACGTTCAGCAACACCTTCGGTGCGAATATCGAGTTTTTCCATCACGCGACGCGAGTTGGTGTTGCGCGGAATGATGCAGATTTCTAAGCGATGTAAATGCAATTCTTCGAATGCGTACATGGCAAGAGCAACCACTGCCTCCGACATAAGCGATCGACCTGCACGCGCTTTATCGATCCAGTAACCGATGGTGGCCGATTTGAACGCACCACGCACCACATTGTTGAGATTGATTTCGCCAGCAAAAGCTCCGTCGACAAAAATGCCAAACGCATATTGCGAACCATTGAGGCGTTCACGATCGCGTGCGCCACATCGGGCAGCGAAGACATCACGATTTAATTCGGGATCGGGATGATGAACAAGACGCATGGGCTCCCACACAGTGAGCCATTGACCATTGCGCCTGCGCACTTCGCTCCAACCATTGAAATCTTGTGCGACTAACGGACGCAGAACTACGCGTCTGCCATAAATTCGTAGACCGACATTCGATGGTCTGGCCGGGTGCATTGCGGTCATGACGAAAGTCTTGCACGGTGAGCGACGCCATCGAGAAGGCTGCGCGTAGAAACCACAATCTCATCGAGGTGAAGGCGGCGCATAGTGGCCACCAATATGCAACAGCCGGCCACAATGATGTCGGCACGATCGGAGGGCAAGCCAGGATTCTGACGACGTTGCGCCAGTGTTTCAGTAGCCATGGTGCGAAACACATCTTCGGCGGCATCGCGAGTAAGAACAAAACCATGCAATGCAGCGTCATCGAACGCAGTTAGTCCTAATTCGATAGCAGCAATAGTGACAATGGTGCCCGCAACTCCGACCACACGTGCAGGAGAAGCAAACGCAGGAATAGTGCGACCCAGTTCTTCAAGCTCATCAGACACGGCGCCTATGAGGTTCGTGAGATCTTCAGGTCGTGGCGGATCAGATGCAATATGAGAATCGGTAGAGGTGACTGCGCCAAAAGGAATACTTGCCGATTGTTCGGCTGCGATAACGCCCGCTGTGTATTCGGTACTTCCACCACCGATATCGATGACAAGGTTGGGTGCGAGCACTTCGGGTAATCCGGTGAGTGCACCAGTAAATGTAAGTGTTGCTTCATCTGATTCAGAAAGAATCTCAAGCGTGAGTGATGTGCGTTCGCGAACCAGGTCTGCAAAGTGTTGTGTGTTGGCAGCACGACGACATGCAGCAGTTCCCACTAAGGAAATGTTGGTCACGTTGTGTGAATGAGCAATAGCCACATGTGATTCGATAACACTGATGGTGCGTTCGATTGCTGCTTCGCTCAAGGTGCCAGACGCATGAAGTCCCTCACCTAAGCGAGTTGATGCAACGACACGTGCAAGATCATTTCCATCGGCATCGAGTACCAACAGATTGGTGGAATTTGTTCCCACGTCGATAACAGCAATGGCGTGAGTCATATGCGTTGTGCTCGCGTTACGCCACGCGCATCGAGTTGTTGCGCCACCCATTCACCAACGGCGTCGTCACCACCTGCAAGCCAATGTGCAAAATGTGCATGCAAGCACTTCACTCCGCGCCGAGTACCGCCCACGCCCGCAGAGGGTCGATGCCCGGTGTGGCTTGCGGGGATGAGCGCATCGCGACTGAGGGCATATGCATTATGAATGGCATCAATTGCATCGAGGCCAATCAGTGCTTCCACTTGATCGACTGCGCCTTCGGCCTCAAGTGTGCTCACTGCATGTACCTCAGTAGTACCGACGAGCCAATACAACGTGGGCATAGGAGTGCCGTCTTCGAGAAGAGGAGCATTCAGAAGCACAACGGGAGAAGCAGCGGCATCACGCACGACTACGCGGAATTCACCTTGAGGCACACGACCAATGAGTTGAGTAACCGTGGCAATGTCCTCTGGAGTGGGGGAATTGCCGGGAAGCATGAAGAATTACTTGACGAGAAGCCAAATAACCACTGCTGCGACTACGGCAACAACAGGAATGGCTCGCTTCAGCAATGGGCTTCCGCCAACGCTGAGAAGATTAAGTGGCGCAGCTTCGGGACCATCGATGGTGCGAACACCTTCTGATGGGGCCGCAGCTTCTGCAGCGGCAGCATCGGCAACAATTGATGGTTGCTCTGCAATAAGAGTATTGAGATTGACCACGAACTGAGCAAGAAGTTTGTCGCTGATGTCGGCCATAGCGCCACGGCCAAACTGTGCAACTTTTCCGGTGACGGACAGATCGGTGTTTACTTTTACCTCGGTGCTTGTAGGGGTAAGAGCAGTGAGCTGGGCAGTGATAACAGCTGCTGCGTTGCCTTTGCCGGTGGTATCGCGACCTTCGCCTTTCAGAACAGCTTTGTGATTGACATTGTCACGCTCGAGGAAACTTGCTTGGCCTTTGAATTGCGCTTGGATTGGGCCAACTTTTACTTTCACAACACCGCGATATGTGTCGCCTTCGATCTCTAGCAATTGTGCGCCAGGAAGGCACGGCGCAATGCGCTCAACATCGGTGAGGATGAGCCAAGCATCATCGACTGGAACTGCAACGGTGAATTCGTGGTTTAGGTCCATTTTTCTACATCCTCTGTGGTGTCGATATCTGCGTAATTGCCTTCACAGACTACTTCCGAAACAAGTGTGGGATGCAGACGAATGAGGGTTCGCGCACCTTCATCAGCGGGAGATTCGGTGTTTTCAAACAGATCCCACACGCTGCTGTGCAGTTTCACAGGGTTACTGCGCACACCGTCGTAGGTGGCAACTGCGATGGGTGACTCTGACGATGCGACGCGCATCCAAGACTCAGATGAAATAAACGGCTGGTCGGCAAGTCCGATCACAACGGAATCAAAAAGATGGTGACGCGCATATGCGATGGCACACAACACGGAACCTCGTTGACCTGTGGCCCATTCGGGATTATGAACTGTGGTGACCCCTGAAAGATGATCTGACAGATCAGCAGAACCGGTGATGACAACGATGTCGGCGAACTGAGCATCACGTAATGCACGAAGGGAATGAACAATCACGGGCTCTTCCATCATGGGGGTCACCAGCTTGTGTGTGGGGCCCGAAAAGCGACTGCCAGCCCCTGCTGCCAAAAGGACCCCGAGAGTATTTCTTTGTGCCCCGCTCATAGGTAATAGCCTGCCTGAAATGAGTCGTGTCACCACCGTCAAGGGGATTATTGCCGCGGTCTCAGTTGTGGTCTCGCTCATGCCTGCAGTGTCTGTGTCTGCGGAACAGCCGGGTGCCACTGAGCCGGCCGGGCGTCAATTCGAAATGCCAGGTGCGAAGTTTCGTAAGCGTCCCCAGCTGGCCGTTGATGCTGTTCATGCCCTCACGCACATTATGCGAACCGAGAACAAAGAGGATCCTCAGTATTTAGAAGCGCGACTGGTGGTATCTAACGCTGTTGCTACGCGAATGAAAGTCGACCCAGTGCAATTGCAAAAGGCATGGTCGCGTGCACCACGTGCTCACCAAATTGCTGTGCTCGCTGCCATCTCACAGATCGATGTGCGATATGTAGAAGGCAAAGAGAGTCCGTACGTGCAAATGGATTGCTCAGGTCTCATGTGGTACTCGTGGCGTGTTGCTGGTGTCGATGCACCACGACAAGCAGTGTCGCAAATGGATCGACTCATGCGCGTTGAGCGCAAAGATGCAATCACAGGTGACATTGTGGGTGAAGGAACTCACGTGCAGATGTATTTGGGTGTTGGGCTTGCATTTATTCATGCACCATTTGGTGGCAAGAAAGTGAAGTTCAAAACGATGTCAGATGAGCAAGCTGCTCGAGTGGTGTGGGCTAACCCGAGCCACATTGCTACATATCGTTTGTAGTTAGTGAATTGCGCCGTCGCTTGAACCAAGCGGCGAAGCATTGCGGCCAGTGCGTGTGGCAATGATTTCTCCCACAATGGAGATTGCTGTTTCCTCGGGAGTGCGACCGCCCAAATCGAGCCCAATAGGTGAATGAACACGGGCTAAATCGGCAGCACTGGTGATGCCCACTTCGGCCATACGTTCGAGGCGCTTGGCATGGGTTTTACGACTTCCCATCACGCCGATGTATCCGGCACCGGTTGCAAGTGCGCCTTGAATGGCGGGCACATCGAATTTGGGATCGTGAGTAAGAATGCACACAGCATCGCGAGAACCAAGGCGATAACCATTCTCGGTGAACATAGGTGTTGGCCATGTCACTTTCACTTCATCTGCCATAGGGAAGCGACGACGCGTTGCGAAAATTTCGCGCGCATCACACACGGTGACGTGGTACCCGAGAATCTTTGCCACGCGGGCTAGAGCTGCTGTGAAATCGACAGCACCAAAAATCCACATGAGTGGTGGTGGAGA
>WLEX01000045.1 GCA_009704065.1 Actinomycetota bacterium | reverse complement strand
GTGTCGCTGGGGCATCGCCTGCGGGAATGGAAAGGTCTGGTTTCATTGCGCTCATACGACTAAAACCTATCTCTGTATCGAGCCTCTCGCTCTCAGCGAACTAGGCCTTTGCGCGAGTGCGACGAAGGAGCGGATCTGCCAAGCGCAAAGCGCCATCAGCGAGTTTCATAACCCGTCCAGCTGCCCCCGGTGTTGAGGAATCGATGAGATTTCCCATAACTGCCAACGTGATGTCGGCGGCAGCCTGAGTTCCTACAGCTATGCGCAAACCTGGCTTTAGTAACCATGGATGGCCAATCAGGAAACTGAATCGGCGACCTGTGCGCAAGAACGCATCGAATCGCTCTCCTACTTTACGATCGTACGACTCCGGCGCGGTGACTGGATCGGCCAAGAAGCATTGCACTGCCAACATCCCTGATTCGAGGCCGTAATCAATTCCTTCACCATTCATCGGGTTCACAAATCCGGCAGCATCGCCTACTGCAACCCAACCAGGCCCGTATCGACGGATACAACTCATGGGCAAACGCCATGCACGAGGTTTTTCGATGTAGTCACCAAGCGACCAGGAATCACGCACTAAGGATGAGTATTGATCTAGCAAAGTATTGAGATTGAGTTTCTTAAAACCCTTCATGGTGCTGAGCGCACCTACACCAATATTTACCGTGCCGTCGCCAGCAGGAAACATCCAGCCATAACCGGGGACTGCAACACCATGTTCGTCGCTCAAACTTAAACACGCTTCAAGATGACGTTCGGCATGACGTGGTGTTGGTGCATATGCACGAATTGCTAGGCCAAATGTTTCATTTGGATCACGCTCGGCACCCAACATTTTTGCTGCCATACCTTGCGCACCTGCAGCAAGGATGGTGAATGGTGCAAGAAATTTTTCTTCGCCGACAGTGACACCCACAACTCGACCATTTTCAATAATGGGTAATGCTTCAGATTCAAAGCGCACAGTGGCTCCACTGGCAATTGCTACATCAAGAAGATGGTTGTCAAAACGGCGACGTGGCCACACCGCTCCGTGATTCGGAAAACGTGCCGTAGTTGGCCATGAAAGTTCTCGTTCTTTCTTGCCAGCAATCATGCGTAAGCCGTCGATGCGATGTGCAACAGTGTGATCAATACGCAATTCGTCTAACGCTGCGATTGCGCGAGGGGTAAGACCATCGCCACAAACTTTGTCTCGACCGTATGGTCCCTTTTCAAACATGGTGACACGCAGACCAGCTCGAGCTGCCGTAATAGCCGCAGCCGACCCAGCAGGGCCTCCGCCAATGATGAGAACATCGCTTTGCATTCCCCTTGAGCCTGCCAGCCCCACGCTCGAACCGCTACCTGCGTACCATGGGTCACATGGCAATTGTCGATCTTTCCACCGCTGCAAGCCTTGTTCGCCCTACAGACACATTGGCTGTACCCCTTGGCCCCGGTGTCCCAGGTGGGTTTATGCATGCACTGGGAGATCGCGACGACTTTGTCGACCTTCAGATATCGGGCGCGCTCATGCCAGACCTCTATGCAGTTCTCGCCAAACCTGGCGTGCGCTATCGCAGTGGATTTTTTGGACCCGCCGAGCGATTCCTTCGTGACTCTGGGGCCAACATCGATTTTGTCCCTGCCGACTTTCGTCGCTTCGAGCCGATTCTCGAACAAATGAAACCTCGTGTGCTTGCTACTGCAGGTTCGCTGCCTGTTGACGGATGGGTGAGCTTGTCCGTACATGCAGGTGCCACAGTCGATGAAATTCATCGTGTTGCAGCTGACCCCGAACGAATTCTTATTGTCGAAGTGAGCGAGCATTTCCCACGCACGTTTGGAGTTCTGCCCGAATATGGGCATCGTATTCATGTTGACCAAATCGATGCCCTCATTACTACTGACCGTGAGCCGCTCAACTTGGCAGACACGGTTCCGACCGAAGCCGAACTAGCTATTGCTCAAATTGCAGTTTCATTCATCCATTCAGGAAGCACGCTGCAAACAGGTATTGGTGGAATTCCCAATCAGATTGCTCTCACACTTGCAGCTAGTGACATGGGAGATTTCGGCATCCATTCAGAGATGTTCACCACTGGACTTATGCGTTTACACCAGGCAGGAAAAGTCACTAACAGTAAGGGCAGTGAATTTGATGGCTTCTCTCCCACAACATTTGCTGCAGGAATTCCTGAGCTCTACTCATGGCTGCATAACAATGAGGCTGTTCGCTTCCTTCCAGTGAAAATTGTGAACTCGCCAGAACGTATTGCACGAAACCGAAACATGGTCACTATTAACGGTGCACTTGCAGTTGATCTTGCAGGGCAAGTCGTGGCAGACACTATTGGCGGAATGCAATTCAGTGGTGTGGGCGGGCATGAAGATTTCATTTCTGGTCCCGGTCTTGATTCCACCGACCGCAGTCTTATCTGTCTGCCATCTACATCAACAGTTAATGGGCAATTGACTAGCCGCATCTTGGGTGCTCTGCCCGCCGGAAGTGTTGTGAGTACTCCCCGCCATCAGGTCGATGTCATCATTACCGAATTTGGTATTGCCGAATTGGAAGGGCGCACCATTCGTGAACGCGCTCGGGCAATGGCCTCAATTGCTCACCCACAATTTCGCGATGAGTTGCTAGCTAACGCCGAGATGTGGCCGAAAGATTGACATTCAGAGCTCGCATCGAACACGTCACAGTGAGTAACGCAATAGCGCCCACTGCATAACCAGCAAACAGATCTGTAGGCCAATGCGTTCGAATGAGCCACGATGATATTCCCACCACAATGCATCCGATTCCCACGATGGTGTATGCCACGGTGCGCCACTTCTTGTTATTCAATGTGAGGTACCACGCTGTGTATCCCCACAGAGCGAGAGCATTCGCTGCGTGACCAGAGGGAAACGCCATCTGGCCTGAATCGATGCGCATTAAATCGAAATAATCGCGAAGTTGATACGGAAAGATTCTTCCCACTGACATTTTGATTGCACCAGCTATCCCTGTTTCAAACAACAACACAAGGATGAATCCACCGATGGGGAACCACGACTTGCGACGCCATGAGAGAAAGCCAAGGATTGGAAGACAGATAGTGAGAATAATTCCGCGAAGCCCAAACATGACCGTTACAGAAAAGATGTCACGATTCGCATTGATGTCACGAGCGGTTTCCAGTGCCGTGCGGTCGAAATGTGAGAGGCCTCCCCATCCCACAACTTGTTGCACGAGGACAGCCAAGATCACACTGATCGATGCAATGTATGCAGTCAGGCGTCGCGGGGTCAACATCGGTATCTATTTTGCCCTGAAACGTGATGTAAAAAGTGGCATCAACGTATCCCGCTGGGGAATACGCCCCTTGGGTGCACTAGAACTACTTTCATGACAACTCTCACACCAGGAACTCCCGAATGGTTTGCTCAAGTCGCAGAAGACACCGTCGACCCCACTCGACCAATTGTCGATCCGCATCATCATTTGTGGCCCGCGGGCGGTGCCCTGCCGTACGGCCTCGATGAACTTCATGCCGACACCACTTCGGGTCATCTCATCGAAAAGACTGTCTTTATCGAATGCGGTGCCGCCTATGACAGTGATGCACCTGAACACTTGGCACCACTAGGTGAAACCCGATTTGTCGCCAGTGAATCTGCCCGTGACCCGCAGCACCTCATTGCCGGCATCATCGCCCACGTCGACCTTCGTCGTGATGATGTCTCAGCACTTCTTGATGCTCACCTTGCTACAGGTAACGGCCTTGTGAAAGGAATTCGCGATGCATTAGCTCGTGCCGACCATCCGGAGATACTTGCCATTCCTGGCCATGCGCCGCGTGACCTGTACAAGGATCCGAAATTCAAGCGTGGCGTCGCAATGCTTGGTGAACGTGGACTTACATACGACTCCTGGCACTACCACTACCAAAACATCGAGTTCCTCGAGTTGGCGCGTGCAGTACCCAACACAACGATGGTTCTCGATCACTTCGGTACACCTCTCGGCGTAGGGCCGTACGAGGCGCAACGTGAAGAAATTTTCTCGCAATGGAAAACAGATATTGCGGCAATCGCCAGTTGCAGCAACGTGGTAGCAAAACTTGGCGGTCTCGCGATGCCAGACAATGGCACCGGATGGAACACTGCTCTGCGACCACCTACATCAGATGAATTCCTCGCTCAACAACGTCGATATTACGAACACACCATCGAATGCTTTGGGCCCGAACGTTGCATGTTCGAATCGAACTTCCCCGTCGACAGATTTTCTTTGTCGTATCAAGTGTTTTGGAATGCTTGCAAGAAACTCACCACATCATTTACGGAAAGTGAAAAAGATGCCATGTTCCGTGGAACTGCAACGCGTATCTATTCTTTGTAAATCGTGAATAATGAGTGAGGCTATTTTTTAGCTTCACACCAATTACGTAGCCGCTGAAAGCCTTCATCGATGGTGACAGATGGTGACCAAGCAAGATCCATTTGTGCTGGACGCGGATCAAACCAATGTGCTGTACCCAATTGCTCTGCGACAAACCGCGTCAGTGGCGGTTCGCTTTTTCGAATCAATGGCCACATACGTTCAATCGCTGTACCCAATCGAGTAGCAATTGCGAGAGGAACATGTTTTGGAGCAAAGGCAATACCTGCCGCATCACACATGCCACGCATAAGTTCATTTACCGTCCGCGGCTCACCATTAGCAATCACATAGGCCTTGCCAGCACAAGGCGCACTCAGATGTAATGCATCGAGCGCGGCAATATGAGCATCTGCTGCATTATCGATATAAGTGGAATCGACAAGTGCGTTGCCGCTACCCACCATTACTAATTTTCCTTGTGACGCTCGTTCAATGATTCGTCCCACTAATTGAGTATCGCCCGGGCCCCACACCAAGTGAGGACGCAAGGCGACGGTGCTCAGTGAACTGCAATTAGCAGCCAAGACAAGTTGTTCTGCTCTTGCTTTTGTTTCAGCGTAGTGAGAATGAGATCGCCCTGTGACTGCGCGATCCGCCAGAGCACCAACCAGCGAAGTGCCAGTATGTGAGACAGATGGCGTGGAGACAAATACCATTCGAGAAATATTGTTATGTTGCGCGGCTGTAATCACATTGTCTGTGCCGTCTACATTGACGCTTCGAAAATCTCCTGATGAGCCCATGATTCCCACTCTGGCTGCACCATGAATAACAGCATCACATCCCACGGTTGCACGTCGTAGAGCATCGGCATCACGAATGTCGACCAACTCCTGTTGGCAATCCAAATTTTCTACGGGACGACGCTGAATACACACCGCTTCATCGCCTCGTTGAATCAACGCATTGGCAATGCTGCTCATCAGCAGACTGCCAGCCCCCGTCACCGCCACTTTCATCGCGATGCACCCGTAAGAATATGAGTCAACTTGTGACCCAATGCTGTGCGATCAATTTTGGAATTGTGTCGAATATCGACAGGCAGCTTCTTGGTTGTAAATACTGCAGCAATTGCTTGCGGCGCAACCGCCAAACGTACCGCTGCAGCTAGTGCACTATTGGCTGGGCCATCTTCGCCCGAAGTAACTTCAACAACAATCACCACTTGTTGTACGCCTGGTTCACCAACAGAGACAGCCGCTGCTCGTTCAACTCCTGGAATAGCTTCTGTGGCAATTTCTAAGGGAACCGGTGTCACGTCACCAAACGACGTGTGAACCACATGAACCACACGACCTTCAATCCACAAGTTGTTCTCATCATCGAGATGGCCGACATCTCCCGTGCGATGCCATCCATCAGCACGTGCAAGAGACTGTGTAAACCACAATGCGTCGTAACCGTCGGACAGCCACGGAGCGCGAACTAACACTTCTCCTGTTTCACCCATATCCATTGCACTCACCGTTTGTGAGTCATAAGAAGAGATGATTACATCTGCATTCATAACGACATGCCCAACGCAAACGCCACGACCTTCTCCGACTTGCTCACGTTGTAGCAATGAAATATCGGCTACAGGCAATGCCTCTGTCATGCCGTAGGGCGTATGCAGTTGAGCGTGGGGGCACAATTGATATATCTGACGAAGCGTTTCAATGGGAACAGGTGCGCCTGCCGACATCACCGTGGCTACAGAGGCAAGTGCGGCTAATGATCCCGAGGCAGTTTTCAATACATTTGCTAATGCTGCCGGCGATGCAAACACCATGGTGGCTGTAATGCGTTCACATGCATCGTTCAACGCCGCGGCTGTGAGAGTACTAGGCGATGTGACATCCATATCAGCCAGACCAGTAGTAATGCCAAGCGCTGGTCCGTACAGCGCAAATGGTGCAAATGCAGCAACAAACCGATCATTCCGTGTGATGTTGTAGGTATTTTGCAATGCATCTCGTTGTGCGCACAGTTGGCGATGGGTATATCGCACTCCTTTGGCTGGTCCAGTAGCACCAGATGTAAAAAGCACTGCCGCTTCAGAGTTATCTGAGGGTGCTGGCATGACAAGCGATGACATTGTTGAACCATCCGTTGATCGAAGTGATTCCACATTGATCATCAGTGCCCACGGCGCCCACCGCAATAACTTTGCCGCAAGACACCCTGTACGAATGCCAAGCACATATTGCACGCGTGCCGAACGCACCGCATGACCTAACCCTCGTAGTCCTAATCCTCGGTCGGCAATAACAGTGACGGCACCGATTCGCCAGCATGCATATACCGCTGCAATGAGGTCGATACCCGGCGGGATCAATAAGGCAACGCGATCTCCCATCGATACACCACGACTATGCAACTGTGTGGCAAACGAAGCGACTCGTGATGCAAACTCTGCATCGGTCACGGTCTCATTCGCTGCCGCATCGCTGATGCAAATCTGGTTCGCATCGTGTGCAGTGCCGATGCGCGACCACAATGCCTCAGAAGTAACGCCAGATAATTGGTCTTCTACAAAAACTGTTTCAGATATTGCCTGCTCAACCAAGGGTGCAACAGAACTCTCGAGCACTGTGAGATGGCCACCATCGGCGATGCGATGTAGATGTGCATTCTTGAATCGGGATAGAAGGTCGTAGGCAAAGTCGTCGTTGAAAACAGGATCTTTCGAGCCCCAGATCAGTCGTACGGGAATTTCAAGCGAAGGCAGAGCATCTGCCACGGTCTGCAAATCTCTAGCCGACGTATGTTTCTCTGAAAAAGGCACATCTGCTACAAAATCGGCTACGGCTCTGCGTTGAAAGACCTTGCGATATGGCTTGCTCAATTGCTGCCGTTGTTCGCGGGTGAGTCCTCTTCCCGGCAGAAATGGCGTTCCGCGTACAAATAGTGAGGTGTACTGGGTGATCAAACGATGCAGCCCGAAAGCAGCAGAGATCTTTATAAGAAGTGGTGCGCGCCGACCGCTTGGTACTGCAATTCCCGTATTCGATAACACCATGCCCAATACATGATCTGGATGCGCAACTGCATAGCCCATTCCGATCGCACCACCCCAGTCTTGCGCCACGATCCAAATGGGTTGATCTATCTGTAGCGCACGTAGTAAATCGGCAATGTCTGCAACTCGTTCTTTATAAGTACGCGACGCCACATGATCGGAATAACCCATCGACAAATGATCAGGGGCAATCACACGATATTTGGGATTCAATTCACTAATAAATCGCGACCACAAATATGACCATGTGGGGTTGCCGTGCAAGCACAGAATAACTGGATCTGCATCGGATGTTCCTGGTCGATCTATCACTCGCCAATGGTGCACTGCACCATCGTGACTTGGCACTTCAACAGTGCGCGACCACGCGGAATTCACCAAAGGATCTCGGTGAAACTGACGTTAAGACCGGATCCGATTCCCATACACAAGACACGTTCACCTTTTTTGATGTTGTGTTGCGAGGTTGCCAACGTAATGGGCACCGCAGCAGGCCCAATATTGCCGTAATGAGGAAATGTAATTGGCAACTTTGCAGAATCGATTCCCAAACGATCAGCCATCATGGTGGTGTGTACTTTGCTCACTTGGTGAGCGATGTACCAGTCCATGCCATTTGACCAATCAAATTCATTCTTGGCGTCTTCCCATGCCTCTGCAGCAAGATCGAGACCAGCAACTAACAAACCATGCGTATCGGTGGTCATACGATCGAGTCCACCAACACAGAGAGTGTTGTGTTGTGTAGCAGCGCGTGCAATTCCACCAACGATGCGATGAGCTTCTGGATGCGTATCGGTGTTACACAGCACCATTGCAGCAGCGCCAGAACCCAATGTGAGAGAAGCGAACTCAGAGAACACATCTCCGGCAGATGCATCGACACTTCGCAAACGCTCGAGAGTTGCCTCTTGGGTTTGCCGACTCCCTTCACCG
>WLEX01000044.1 GCA_009704065.1 Actinomycetota bacterium | reverse complement strand
GGCGGTCGAGGAGGAAGCGATCTTTGTCGTCATTCATGATGTGGCCTTTCAGGGGTACCGCACGAGGATATTGCCAATTGCGGTCAACGAGACAATGCTTGCATCTCGAGCACACGGACATTGGAGTTCAGGCCCAATCGGACTGTTCCCAGATTGCCTCGAGCCCCCAAATTCGATGTCCATGTGATTTTCCATTCAATGGAGGTCTTGCTTTTGAATACACCAGAAGGCTGAGTATGAGACGCGGACCGATATGTGTACATGCACGAGCTGGTGTCGTTGTCTCCGTTTGAGGAGGTCCACGGTGTACCTGGACCTCGACATATCACGGGCTCATTTCCATCACCAGGCGAGTACACAACGTTGGTGGGTGTCGCAGTCGTTGTGATTCGGATGACTGCTTCTCCGGCAACGATGTAGGCAGTAACACTGATTGGTTTCCACATCAGTTTTGGTACCCAAAACCACGTTCCGACATTAACCACTTGATGGGCCGCATCGGGTGCGGTGCGTGCCACCAACATGGGAATCAATTTCGACACTTTGTCGTTTGCCTTCGATGCAGCCTGTGGCGCAGTGTTGTCGCTGATCCAGTGATACGTGGAAACCCCGTTGCAGTATTTTGCATACAAAGTTTCGCGAACTCCATTACGCGTGCGAACAGTGATTGGCCCGGCAGAGGGTCCAGGTGTCTTCGTAATACTGGTGACTACTCGCCACGTGCAGGTATCGGTAGCGGCTTGCGGTGGAACCTCAAGGGTTGCTTCAGCAGTGATGGTGTCGTCTGTTGCGGAACCCGACCCTGACCCGGCTGCAAAGGCGGCAGTCGGCTGATGCAGTAGCCCTATGAAACCCGAGAGCATGATGGCTCCTGCGACGACTACCGCAGAAAAGGTGTGTTGGGTCTGGTGGTTCATGGATTCTCCAGTCAAAAGGGGTCGTTAGTGTGACGAACCGCGGGAAATTTGTGCAGTCACCATGAGTGCACTGGCTGGGGAGTTTTGGCACCGCGATCGCCGATAACCTTTCTAAAGCCCAAAATCGGGTCGGTATGCGGAAAGCAGATTGGTGTCTATGACCCAGCAGCACCCAGAATTATCGCAAGAGCAGGAGTACATCCTGTTTGCTTATGAGTGCCTGGAAGCCAGTCGTGTCGGCGCTCTCAAAATCCGCGACCTCACTTCTTCTGGTCCTGGTGGAACTTTTCAAGCGCGTCTTGAACGCAACGTTTTCGATGAAAATCTGGTGCACCGTCTCGAGCAACTGGAACTCGGAAATGCCGCCTTGGTATTTGGTCGTATCGATCGTGTTGTCGAAGACAGCGATCAAGTAGAAAATTTTCATATTGGCCGATTGGCAGTTGCGGATGAAAATCGTGAACCAGTCGTTGTCGATTGGCGTGCACCTGTTGCGGAACCTTTTTATCGAGCCACTGGTCGCGACCACATGGGCTTGCTGCGCCGTCGCCACTTTGTAGTGGAAGGTCCAAAACTTCTTGCTTTAGAAGATGAACTATTTGGTGAAGGTCATCTTGGTGTTGGCCAAGATGATGGACTTGGTGGCGACGACCCACGACAAGGTTTACGCGGCTACAGCACACTGCTCACTGCACTCGGTCGTAATCGCACCGGGCAACTAGGCGACATTGTTGCCACTATTCAGTCTGAACAAGATGAAATCATTCGTTCACCACAAAGTGGTGTGCTCGTGGTGCAAGGTGGGCCAGGAACGGGAAAGACCGTTGTTGCACTGCATCGTGCTGCGTATCTGTTGTACACACATCGCTTTCCACTCGAAGACCAGGGTGTTCTTGTCATTGGACCGAACCGAGTGTTCTTGCGATACATCGAACGCGTACTGCCATCACTCGGTGAAGCAGGAGTGAGTCAGGTTATTTTGGCCGATCTTGTTCCCGACGTGCGCTTTGGTGGACGTGAGTCTTCGAACGTTGCACGCGTCAAAGGTGCAAAGAAAATTGCCAAAGTAATCGACAAAGCAATATCTGATCGCGAACGGCCGATTCTTGAAGATGTTGTTCTTCCTGTCGGAGTTGGTTTTGCACGACTAACCGTTGCTGAATCTGTGCACATCGTGAAGGCAGCGCGACGTCGTTATCACCGCCATAACCAAGCTCGTAAATATGTGGAAAACGAAGTGTTCGAATCGATGGCAGCCACAGTACGTAGTGGAGCCGACGCAGAAGATGTCCGCGAGGCGTTGCAGGGAACTACCGAGATGCGTGCAGTGTTTGAACGCATGTGGCCTCTACTGACTCCCGCACAGTTGTTGCACGATTTGTTTGGATCGAAAGCATTACTCAAACTTGCAGGTAGTGGCATTCTTCCCGAGTCTGACTATGTATCTCTGTATCGCGAGCGTTCTTCGAGCATCGATGATGTGCGTTGGACAACTGCCGATGCTGCGTTGCTTGACGAAGCACGGTTTCTTCTTGGCCCTCGCCCGCGTAAGGGTGGCAAGATCGACGACAAAGATGAAATCCGCACTTATGGTCACATCGTGATCGATGAAGTGCAGGACCTCACACCGATGCAGCTGCGAATGGTCACACGCCGATCACTTAGTGGATCCATGACTGTGGTGGGTGATATCGCTCAAGCAACGGGGCCGCTAGCGCCGAACGAATGGAAGGATGTTCTCGAGCATCTTCCCTCACGCAAAGCGCCAAGAATTGTTGGGTTGTCGGTGGGGTATCGCATTCCGTCACAGATTATGGAACTTGCCGACAAGGTGATGCATGCCGCTACGCCTGGTTTGCGCGCGCCACGCAGTGTGCGCGATGGCGATGAATCACCTCTCATACTTTCTGCGCCATCACAAGACTCTTTACTTGCTCAAGTAGTGGAGCGCGCACAAGTACTCGTCAATCGTCCCGAAGCCGGACGTGTTGCAATCATTTGTCCAGATGACATGGTTGACGAAGTATCAACCGCGCTCGATGTAGCCAATCTTGCTCATGGTCGTGCACAAGCTGCAGGACTCGACCAGAATTTGTCGATTGTGCCAGCCACATTGGCTAAAGGTCTTGAGCTCGATGATGTAATAGTGATGGAGCCCACAGCAATCGTGGCCGATGACGCCCAAGGTTTGCGTTTGTTATACGTAACTCTTACTCGTTCTACACGCAGCTTGACAGTGGTACATCACATGCCATTGCCCGATGCAATGCTGTAGCGCTACTTCAACAGTGGTGCAATAGCTTCTTCTACCAAGGGTAGAAACCGCAGAGCCTTATCAGCATCAGCAGGACGTTTACGCTCTACGGCGCTGTGGAATAGATCGATGATGCTTTGCATGTTCTCGACAACATCTATTTTCGATTCAATTATTTGAGGCTTGAGTTCATCCCAAATTGCGTCCGCTTGTGCAACTTTTTGCTTGTATATCTCTGAATTGTTTTCGACGATTGCTTCACCAAGTCCATTTGCTGCGGGAATCAGTTGATTGATGAGTTCAAGGATTGTCCCTTTCGGGGTGGCAATCGTGGTGGTGGTTGTTTCCACTGCAACAGTTGTATCGGTGCTGCCAGTGATCTTGGTTGCACAGGACGAGAGTGCAATACAGCATGCACCGATGGCGGCAAGGCAGGAAACTTTTTTCATGGGGGTGCTCCGATGGTTGTGATGACTAGACGGTAACGAGAATGCGTACAGTCGCAAAAGGATCAACATTGATACTGGATCCGTTTACTTCTACTGTCATCTCGCCACTCTTTGCATTTGTACGAACAACGCCCGCACTGCCAGGTACTAGCGATGAGTTCTCTAAGAACTCGAGCATGCCAGGCGTAAATTCAAGTTCTTCAGGGATGCGCGACACGGTGAAGTGTTGGCCTGCTGCAAGGTCTGACAATTTGTGAGCCACGGGAGGAACGTATCCTGATCCAGGAATTGGATTCCCGTGAGGGCATGTTGTGGGATCCTCTAAAACCTTGAGCATCGCCATTTCCACTTCTTGTGACATGACATGTTCCCATCGTCCGGCCTCGCGGTGTGCAAGAGACCATGACAGACCCAATACATCGGTCATGAAACGTTCCGCTATTCGGTGACGACGAACAATTCGTACTGCGGTTTCCTCACCGAGATCGGTGAGAAGAATTTTTCCCGCATCGACAACGAGCAGTTTCTCTTCGGCCATGCGCTTGATCATTTCTGATACAGAGGGACGCGAAACGCGAAGTCTCTCTGCAATACGCGCCTGAATCACTTCAACATCGTCCTCGCGGAGTTCAAAGATGCATTCGCAGTACTCTTCGAATGCGGGATGGTGTTCTCCGGGGTTCGGCATACCCATACCCTAGTGCCGCAATGGGAATGTGTCCTGATGGGGTTCTACCCCAGAAAGAGGCTCTATTTCTGAGAGCTGTTGCGAGATTGCCCGACGGAACGAAGTCCGCCCCAGGCGAGTTCGGCTACCGCACGACCTAGTGACTCTGGTTCAAACGAACGACCATGGCGAATTACTTGTCGACTAACAGTTTCTGCCATGCCGACTAACCCAACTGCAAACGTGACCTGATCATCTTCGGAGACGTCTGCTGCAATAAAAGGTGCAATTGCACGGGCTGCAGCATCTTCAAACTCGCTCACGATGTCAGCGAACTCTTCATCGACGCGTGCAGAACTTTCAAAAAGCAATGAGAAAGCTTCGCGGTGTGTGGACACCCATGTGAAATAGGCCACCATTCCGTGTTCGGTTTGTTTTTGGGGTTCGGCAGATTCAGCGACTGCTTTGGTAACAGTGTTGACAAGGTCTTCACCTACAAAATGCAACAGCTCGAGATACAGCGCACGTTTTGAATCGAAGTATTGGTACACAACAGGTTTAGTCATTGACAATGCATCGGCAATGTCGTTCATCGAAGTGTTGTGGTATCCGCTCGAAGAAAATGCAATGAGTGCAACATCGAGGATGGAGCGACGGCGATCAATCGGTGCACTCATGGGGCGCTATCTCCCGTTCTCAAGGTCGTCACGTTCTGCGGCTTTCACGGCGTATCCGATGACGATAGAAGGGGCCAATAACACCGAACCCGCAATGAGGCATGTGGTAACCGTTGTGACAAGTGGGCCTTTGAACCCAATGATGAAAGCAAGAACAAAGCAGAACATCGCGATTCCAAACAGTGCGTATCCGATGCGGTTCGCTATCTGATTGAGCCGAGCGATTTGAGAACGGCGTTGACGAACTGGATCATTCGAGTAGTCGGGCATATCACCGAGCGTAGGCGGTAAACGCGCTGAAGAAGTAGTGATTACAAGTTGGTAGGAAGCAATCGGCTGACATTTTCAAAGAAAACAAACAGAAGTAGCCCGAATACCACTAGACCCGCTGGATAGATCAGTATTTTTCCGCGACGTCGTGCAATGCGTTTAGTGGCCCCGAAAGTAGCCATGAGGAGCAGCGCAAGTGCAATCACGGTTGGCCATGCTGACGAATCGTGAAACCAACCCTGAGTCAGGGCAACAGTTGACGTGGCTGCAACGGCCAATGGTGTCGGCGGTTGCGGTGTAACGGTTGAGTCCAATAGACCAACAACGATGATGCGTTTTGCGGATGTCCATTTGGGATGACAGGACACGAGAGTGACAATCGCTGAATTCGGGTCTGTAGTTTGTGCCACTTTTACATCTGTTGAAGAGACAACTCGGGGGGCTGATTGCACGATGTAGGTATATGTACCAGAAGTCGTCTCAAGAACAATTGAGTCATTTTTCTGTATCTCATTAATTCGGCCGAATGGTGCGCCGTACGTTGTGCGGTGTCCAGCGATAGCCACATTGCCAAGCTGACCGGGAAGGGGAGAACCAGGGAAGAGACCAGGTCCGCGCTTGAGATCAGACAGAGTGACTCCGGCCACGACGTATTTTTCTACATCGATAGCGGGAATTGAGATCCGACCCACAACACCACTGGGAAGAACCAAACCTGGTTTTTGGACCGCAAATTGACGTTCCAAAGATTGTTGTGCGCTGTGCTCGGCGAAACCTGTTCCCCATAACTGATACGCAACGAATGCGAGAAGCAGTAGTCCGCTCGCCACCATTGTTTTACCGATGCGGTCGAGAATGCGAGAGAACATTCCGATTGTGGGGGAATCTTTCTCGGCCATATCGTTGACCTTACTTGCGCGTTGTTAGTTGCGGCGACAGGTCACTAGCGTGAATGTATATATGGACAGCGTGATTGAACTCAAAGGGGTAGTAGCTGTCCTTGGTAACTTTCCTGCTCTTGCCGGTGTTGACCTCTCGGTAGAGCGGGGTGAGATAGTTCTGTTGCAAGGACCGAACGGTGCGGGAAAAACTTCCATACTTCGTGTGTGTGCTGGTCTGATGCCTATTGAGCGCGGAAGTGGGCATGTACTTGGAATAGATCTCACTACCAATCGAGAAGCAATTCGATCACGAGTGGGGCTCCTCGGTCACACCAATGGTTTGTATCTCGATCTCACTGTGAAACAAAACATTATGTTTTGGGCAGCCACCGTAAATGCGACACGTGCAGAAGTAGATGCTGCAATGGCAACTATGCGCGTCGACAAAAGGTTGGCATCAGTGCAGGCCTCACAACTATCTGCTGGCCAACGTCGCCGGTGCGCATTGGCAAGTCTCATTGTGCGTCGTGCTGAAGTGTGGTTGCTCGATGAACCACACGCAGGACTCGATGCTCAAGGGCGTGATGAATTAGACGACTTACTTCGTGCTGCAGTTTCTGCGGGTGCCACCGTGATGCTGGCAAGTCATGAAAGTGAACGCGCGACAGGATTAGCGACCCGCATTGTCACAATCGATGGCGGAGGTGCACGATGAGTGCAGTTCGTCGACGTCGTGCAATTGCATTGGCTGTCGCTCGTAAAGATTTATCTATCGAATGGAATAGTCGAGTACTTGTTAATCAAGTAGCGCCGTTTGCTTCCATCATCATGGTCATGTTTGCATTCGCGCTCGACAACGATGGAATTTTGCAACGGGTCGCCCCCGGCCTTGTATGGCTCGCCACCATGTTCAGCATGTTGGTAGTTATTCAAAGAACGTTTGCCGTGGAATCGGCCGACGGCGCTCTCGATGCTCTGCGAGTAGCAGGTATAGATCCCGGATCAATCTTTGTCGGGAAGTCAATGGCACTTGCCGTTCAGTTGTTTGCGCTCGAAGCATTGCTTGTTGCCATGGCTGTTGTTTTATACGGAGTCGAGATGAGTGTTCTCGGTTTGTGTGAGGCAATAGTCACCATGGTGGTGGCCACCATCGGGCTGGCATGCGTAGGTACTCTGTACGGAGGTCTTGCAGCGGGAGCGCGAGGTCGGGAGACTCTTCTTCCGCTCCTTCTCCTTCCTGTTGTGGCACCTGTCCTTATCGGAGCTACGCGGGCAACCGAGGCGGCATTTGGTAGCGCTGGCACAGCAGTGTCCGAAGGGTGGCCCTGGATTGGGCTCCTAGCGGTCTTTGCGGTGCTTTTCGGTGCTGTTGGAACCGTTGCCTTTGGTCCGCTGATCGACGAATAAGACCGATTTCCCCCGTCCGCCGTATGCGGTCAGACTAAGAGATAGTGAAAATGGCCTCAAGCACCGGAACCCCTGCGACTCGTCGACTTGGCGTCGTTGTTATTGCCATGCTCGCCACCTTGGCCATGTGTGGTTTGTGGTTCTCCTCTGAAGACGTTGTGCAGGGAAGCACAGTGCGCATTATGTATGTTCATGTGCCCTCTATCTGGACTGCATACATTGCATTTGGCGTAACCGCCCTGTGCTCAGCGGTATATCTCACTGGCAAGAATCGTTCGTTGGCGTGGGATCGCGTTGCGGGGGCATCGGGCGAGATTGGGGTTCTTTTCGTAGCCGTGTCTTTGGTGACCGGAAGCATGTGGGGTCGACTTACTTGGGGAACATACTGGGTGTGGGATGCACGGCTGACAAGCACCGCATTTTTGTTCATTACCTACATCGGCTATTTAGCAGTGCGACGTCTTGGTGGAACCCACCGACAGCGCGCACGTCGCTCATCTGTCTTGGCACTTTTGGCTGTTCTCGAAATTCCACTCGTTCACTTCAGTGTCGTGGTCTGGCGTTCGCTTCATCAAGAAGCAACAGTTGCTAATCCCAATGCAAAAGTAGAACTAGACGGACTCATGTTGTTCTCTCTATTCCTAGGTTTGTTTGCATTTACGTTGCTCTTTGTGTGGTTGGTGCTTCATCGCCAGCGCACGCTGATGTTGGAAGACGCATTCGCAGACCGCGGGCTCGATGCAGCAATCGTTGCGCGTCACAAAGAAGCAGAGGCATCATCGTGAAACACGCATCATTCATCATCGGTAGTTGGGTGCTCACAGCCGGATCTGTATTGACCTATGCCGTCTGGATTCTTCGTCGTGGTCGTGCATTGGCGCAACATGCAACGCGAGAAGAGATGCCATGGACCTAACGCCACG
>WLEX01000043.1 GCA_009704065.1 Actinomycetota bacterium | reverse complement strand
TACGGCGTCACCCCCGACATGATCACGTTTGCAAAGGGTGTTACGAGTGGGTACCAACCCCTCGGCGGTGTTATCACTGGTCCTGCTATCAATAGCGCACTCACCGCTGACCCCGCATTCTTCTTGCGCCATGGCTACACCTATTCAGGTCATGCCACCGTGTGTGCTGCCGCACTCACCAACATCGCCATCATGGAACGTGAAGGTCTTGTGGAACGTGCCAATCACATTGGCACTCGCATTGAAGATGGTCTCAAGGCACTGAGCGCCGACGGCACTCTCACGGGTTATCGCGGTGCTGGTGCAATATGGGCAGGCAAGTTGCCCGAACACCTTGATGCCACAGTTATTCGTGACGCCATGATTGCAAAGGGCGTTATTGCTCGTTCGATTCCTGGCGTCATTGCAGTGTGCCCACCACTAGTGATTACTGATCAGCAAATCGACACAGTGCTCGATGTGTTTGCATCAGTTGTGCAAGCAGCGTCGTAATACTTACGCCAAACGGCGAATAAGGCTGCTGGTATCTAAACGACCACTGCCGTCGGCATACAACTCGCGGTAAAACCCCAGTACCAATTCAGATACTGGCAATTGGGAACCATTGCGTTGCGCCTCATCGACACAAAAGCCCAAATCTTTGATCATCCACTCAACGGCAAACCCGAAATCAAATTTGTCGTCCACCATGGTGTGACCGCGATTTTCCATCTGCCAACTTTGTGCAGCACCTTTTGAAATCACATCAATCACTGCATGTGCATCGAGACCAGCTTTTGTTGCAAATGCCAGACCTTCAGCCAACCCCTGCACCACACCAGCAATACAAATTTGGTTCACCATTTTCGCTAACTGACCACTGCCGGCATTACCTAACCGCACACACGACCGCGCATATGCAGCAGCCACTTCAGCAAAGGGTGCAAACAGCTCTTCGGAATCTGCACCACACATCACAGTAAGAACACCGTTCACGGCACCAGCTTGACCGCCAGATACCGGAGCATCAATAAAACCAACACCAGCAGCAATACAAGCTGCAGAAATTTCACGCGCTAATTCAGCGCTAGTAGTGGTGTGATCAACAACAACCATTCCTGCGTGTGCGCCAGCAAGAACACCATCTGCACCAAACACCACAGAACGAACATCGTCGTCGTTTCCTACACACAACATCACCATGTCGCTCGCTGCTGCCACTTCACGCGGTGTCGCAAACGATGAACCCTTGTATTCGCTCACCCAGGCATCAGCTTTTGCAGCAGTGCGGTTGTAGACAGAAACTGAATGACCAGTACGAGCTAAATGCCCGGCCATGGGATATCCCATGACTCCCAGTCCGCAAAACCCCAACTGGGCCATGTGTTTACTCGTCGTCTTCGGGAGCGTCGGCGTCGGCATCGTCAGCAACCTTGGCTACTGCTTCTGCCTTCTTCTTCACAATCTTTGCGGGCTTCAAAACGCCCTTTTCCAAAGCTTGGTTCAAGAACTCTTCTGCTTCTTCTTTGCTCACCTTGAGTGCAGGTGCAATTTCAGAAATGAGGTTGACGCGTGCTCGCTCGTACATGGTGCGCTCGGCAGCCGACAACGATGCGTCGCGGTTACGCGCTGCGAGGTTACGAACTACTTCAGCAACTTGATACACGTCGCCGCTCTTCAATTTTTCCTGGTGGTTCTTGAATCGGCGCGACCAGTTGCTTGGTACGCGAGGATCGGCCTTCGACAACACGGCCACAAGGTCTTCAAGTTCGTCCGGGTTGACCGGAGGGCGTACACCCACCTCGTCGAGCTTTGACAACGGGACCTGCAAGGTCATCTCGTTGATAATGGTCTCAAGGATGAGGTATTCCTCTTTCTTCCCCGTACCGAAGAAGTCGTGCTTCTTTTTGCCTTTTACTTTGCAGGCGCCATGTTGGGGGTAGATGACAATGTCATCTTTCTTAAATTCCACCCTGTAATTGTAAGGGTTCGCAGCCCTAAAGCCACATTTGGGGGCATATTGCCCACGAATAGCACACTTCAATGGCCGAGATTGCTGCGCTAAGAAACCACTAACACAACCGATGGGTGGCATCCCCCGAGAGACAATTGTTTCCATGGATGATCGCATCACACGAACATGGACCCTTCATAGACTCACTCTTTGGCTGGGGCCTCCTTTTATTTTTGCAATTGCAAAAATCACAGCCCAACAAAGTGACGGACTCTCGATTGCCAACGTTGCTCTTATTCTTGCCATCACTACCGCTGCAATCGGTGCAGCTAACCCCTTGGCAGGAATTCTTTCCTCTTTAACTGCCGGTGCATTTCTGAACTATTTTCATACAGAGCCCGTGAATTCTTTTCGCATGTCTTCATCTTCCGACATCTTGATGATTTCTCTTTTTTTAGTCTTGGGACTTTGTGTCAGCACAATCACTTCATTAAGGATGCGCCATCATTTGCTCGCCATCAATCGAGACTCCATGCGGAGCCGACAACAACAATCCCTTGCCGCTCTCTCCCCTTCTCAATCAGCCACTGAATTCTGGCAATCATCTATTGACCGTATTGATCCAAATCTCTCGTTTTTAGAGATCAGTTGTATCAACACTCCCCGAGAACCAATCCCAACAATTGCTCGGCATAAATCCGCCTCGGCAGGCTCTCCCACTGTGGTCATTCCCGAATGTGGAGCCGTTGTCGAATTTCTAGATCCAAGAATTTCGCAAGTTCTCGTTATCAAGCCAAGACAGGGGTTTGCGCCATTAGAGGTTTCCCGAGCAGTCATTTTTGCGCTTTCAAGCGATGTGGAACTATCCCTTCAGGGCACAATAGAGGAATGAAGCTCGGCCGACTACGTGTCTATATCGGCGCCGCAATGGGAGTGGGCACAACCTACGCCATGCTCGATGAAGCTCTTCGTAGAAAAACCAGAGGAACACAAGTCACCATTGGCTGGGTCGACACTCATTCTCGTGCCAACACTCTCGAGATTCTTAAAAAAGTGGCAGACGGACAAGTGGGGCCCGAAACATTAGATGTTGCGTGGATCATCGCCCAAGGTCCGGACGTTGTTCTCGTCGACGATTTGGGACGGGAATCTGGCAATAGGTTTCATTGGGAATATGTTGAAGAAATCCTGCAGTCTGGAATAGACGTCATTGCAACGCTCAATGTTCAACACATTGCGTCACTTGCTGAGCCGGTCACGGAAATAATTGGCATGCAACCAGATGGCCGAGTGCCAGATGATTTTCTTAGTCGCGCCAGCCAAATAGAGATAGTTGATATAACTCCACAAGCAATTCGGAGGCGTCTCGCCCACGGCAATGTCTTTGTCTCCACCGATCACAATCCGAAAGATTCGGAGATATTCAATTCTGACTCGTTCTCACAATTGAGACTGCTTCTGATCCAATGGATGAACTCTCTTCTCATCAGAGAGAATGCACAGAACGCATCCTCTCGCGAGGTAATCGTTGTTGCGTTAGGACAAGGCGAGCAATCACTGCAACTTCTTCGCAGAGGCGCTCGCTTAGCCCATCAATCGAATAGTCAATTGATTGGACTTCATGTGACAGCACCGGGGCAGCCGTCAGTACAGGAAACCCGTAGCGCGCGCAAACAACTGACGGAAGAACTTGGAGGCCGATATGTGGAGATCAGTTCTTCCGATATGCCAGGCGCAATTATTACGTTCGCAGAGTCGGAAAATGCTTCCCAGATAGTCATTGGCTCGCCAGGACATAGCCGCCTATCGAGAATCCAACGTCCCACACTCGCGTCGGAACTCTTAAGCCACAGCTCACCGGTGGAGATTCATCTCGTACCAACGCAACAGGTATCGAACCGGTGGAAACCGGCAGAACGTCGGCAACGCCATTCACCAGGTCGAAACATCGCAGGCCTCCTCGTTGGGATGGCACTTTTGGTCGTGATGACCAGGTTCTTTGTGGGATTTCGCACAGACATTTCTGTAGCAACAAATTTGTCGCTGTATCTCCTAGCCGTAGTTGGTATCACTGCTATTGGGGGTCGCTGGCCTGGATTGGTCACAGCTGTATGTGCACCAGTAATTGCGAATTGGTTTCTCATACCTCCGTACCACACCTTTCGCATCAACCACCGTGAAAACATCGTTGAATTGCTTGTGTTCATATCCACTGCATTCATCGTTTCTGTTTTTGTTGCAAATGCAGAACAACAAACCCACAAAGCAGACGAAGCATGGAGAGAAGCGTCAACGCTCCTAGCACTGACCGATTCAGATGCCATTGATCCCACAGAAGACATTCTGAAATTAATGATGAGCAGCTTCAACTTAGAAGGGGTAGCGCTATCGGATACCTCGACCTCCACTCCCCACACCATTCTTTCAATTGGGATTACTGCAGACATCTCAGACCGGACAACAAACTTTGCTATCCCTGTGAACCAATCCACCATGCTTGTCGGTACTGGTGATGCTCTTACTCCTGATGACCACAAGCTCCTTCACTCATTTGCCGGACAACTCAATAGAGCACTGGAGCAATCACGCCTTCGCGAGATTGCAGTAGAGGCAACTTCTTTGGCACGTGCCGATGAGCTTCGTACCGCAATATTGCGCGCAGTCTCACACGATCTACGCTCACCGCTATCAAGCATCAAGGCGTCCGTTTCTAGCCTTCGACAAACCGATGTTGAATGGTCTGAAGAAACAAGGCAGGATTTTCTGTTCTCTATCGAAAGCGAAACAGACAGACTCACCAGAATTGTGACGAACCTTCTCGACCTCAGCCGCATTGAGTCGGGTGTCCTACGCCCCGTGCTGCGTCCCATTTCTCTCGAAGAAGCCATTCCGTCTGTCATTTACGAGGCCGGCCCTAATCACTCCGATATTCGTCTTGAGATTGATAACGAGTTGGATGAAATAATTGCCGATCCTGCCCTACTAGAACGAGCAATTGCCAACATTCTTGGAAATGCATTGTTATGGTCCCCCGAACCTGATTCGGTTGCCATTTTTGCTCATCAAAAAGACAACAATGCACACATCCATATTGTCGATCACGGTCCAGGTATTCCTGCAGATCAGCACTCGATCGTGCTTCAACCTTTCCATCGTCTCGGTGACACATCCGTGAGTGGGGGCCTCGGTCTCGGCCTTGCAATCGCGGACAGATTAATTGCGTCCATGAATGGTCAATTGGACCTTCGCGATACACCAGGTGGCGGCCTCACCGTTGTCGTCACATTGCCATGTACGGATATGGATCACTCATGATTCGCATCCTTGTTGTGGACGACGAGCCCCACCTGCGCCGCACACTTGGTGCCAATCTGCGTGCACGCGGATACACGGTAGATCTCGCCGAGAGTGGTGAACGTGCACTCGAGTTAGCCACTGCACACAAGCCCGATGCAGTAATTCTTGATCTTGGCCTACCAGGTAAGTCTGGAATGGAAGTCATTCGAACCCTTCGCCATTGGACCACCGTTCCCATCATCGTTCTCTCTGCACGAGATACTGAATTCGACAAAGTGGGAGCGCTAGACGCAGGGGCCGACGACTACGTAGCTAAACCATTTGGGATGGGAGAGCTACTTGCGCGTCTTCGCGCATCTCTTCGACGTCCTAGCCCTGATGACGAGAGCCCCAAAGTTGCAACTCCTCATTTCACTATTGATTTTTCGCACAACAGAGTGCTGAACGAGGCCGGTGAAATCAAACTCACGCCGACGGAGTGGCACTTAGTAGAAATTCTTGTGCGTAATACCGGCCGACTGGTATCCAGCAAAGACCTGCTCCAGTCTGTATGGGGCCCGGAGTATGGCCATGAGACGAACTACCTCAGAGTTCATTTCGCCCACATTCGCCGAAAACTTGAGCCTGAACCATCCCGCCCGCGCTATTTTCACACTGAACAAGGCATGGGTTACCGATTTGAGCCGTTAGAGCCCCGCTAAGAAATCGCTAAATTCCACGCCACAACAGCGACCTGTAGGCAAAGTAATAGAGCCGGTAGTTCGGCGACTATGTCAAAGATAAAAAATTTTCTCATCGGTAAACCCATCTCAAGCGCCGAAGAACAGCATCAGCGCTTACGTAAGGCAATTGCACTTCCGGTGTTTGCATCTGACGCAATTTCATCCACTGCCTATGCCACCGACGAAATCTTGGTTGTTCTTCTCATTGGTGCCGGTATCGGGCGACGGGCATTCGCGCCATTGTTGCCGATTGCCATCATCGTCTGCATCCTTCTCGTCATCGTGGTGCTGTCTTATCGCCAAACAATTCACGCCTACCCAAGTGGTGGTGGCGCCTACATCGTTAGTAGAGAGAACCTAGGGTCGACGCCTGCCCTCATCGCTGGTTCTTCTTTGTTGGTCGACTACATCCTGACCGTGTCAGTCAGTGTCGCAGGAGGCGTATTGGCTATGCGTACCGCCTTTGGACTCGACCGCTCCATGGCTGTACCCCTGTGTCTTGCATGCGTCTTCGTCATGACCATCATGAACCTACGTGGCGTTAAAGAGTCAGGTGCAGCATTTGCTGGCCCAACCTACTTCTACATCGTCATGCTGGTCATTTTGATCATCACTGGCTTCTACCGAATTTTTGTACAACATGTCGGACCAATTCCCGAATCAATGCTGAGTGCTGAAGCAGTTGATATTGCCAAGGGAACAAGTTCGCTTGGCATCTTTATGTTGTTGCGAGCATTCTCTTCAGGCGCAGTTGCATTGTCTGGTGTTGAAGCAGTATCGAACGGTGTTCCTGCTTTTGAAAAGCCTGAATCAAAAAATGCCTCTGCCACTCTCGTCTGGATGGGCGCAATTCTCGGAAGTTGCTTCCTTGGAGTGTCCGTTCTGGCAGTGCATCTGAAGCCATACCGAGGCGAACATGACGGCAACGGACTTGGCCTGATGGCTGAGTACCTCTATCACGGCAAAGGAGTCATGTTTTGGCTCACCATGATTGGTACTTTTCTCATTTTGATTCTCGCTGCTAACACGGCATATGCAGATTTCCCACGCTTGGCATCCATTGTGGCCAAAGACGGCTTCCTCCCCCGTCAATTCTTTAATAGAGGCACACGACTTGTTTTCTCCAATGGCGTGCTGTTCCTTGCCATAGTCGCAAGCATTCTTATTGTCGCTTTCAATGGCGACATATCCAAACTCATACCCCTCTATGCGTTTGGTGTTTTTACTGGATTTACTTTGAGTCAATCCGGAATGGTGATTCATCATCTTCGACTCCGAGAAAAGGGTTGGCGACTGGCAATTGGTATCAATGCAACGGGCGCATTCACGACTGGACTCATTGCAGTCATTGTTGTGGTTTCGAAATTCACTGAAGGCGCATGGATTCCAGCTCTTCTTATTCCCATCATGGTTGCCTCGTTCCGTTCAGTGGGTCGCCATTACGACCGTGGACGCACGTCAGTTCATGTAGCACCCGGATATTGGCCGCGTCGAGAAACTCACACCATGATCGTTCTCGTCGGAAGTATTAATAAAGGTGTTCTTCACGGACTGCAATACGCACGATCACTGAATCCTGATCGTCTTATTGCCCTAACCGTTGCTACAGACGAAGAAGACCGTCAAAGAATTGAAAAACAATGGCAGGAATACGACGTTCCCATCGAACTGCACATTGAATATTCTCCGTACAGAGAACTAACTCGCCCAGTGATGAAATTCATTGATGAGTTAGATGAGAGATACAACGACGACATCATCACGGTGGTCATTCCTGAATTTGTCACCTCTTGGCGCACACAATGGCTGCATAACGGAAGCGCATTTGCCCTGAAGGCCAAGCTTTTACATCGTCCCCATACCGCTGTTGTGTCTGTTCCGACACACATGCATATTTCCGAGTCATAGGAGTTCTCATGCACATGATAATTGTTGGTTGCGGTCGCGTGGGTTCCACGCTGGCTGTAGAACTAGAAAGCCAAGGGCATGTGGTTGTGGTCATCGACCGCAATCCAGCAGCATTTCGTCGGCTTGGAGAAGGATTTAAAGGCACAACCTTGATAGGTGTTGGATTTGACCGCGACGTACTCACTGAGGCGGGCATCACTTCTGAGAGCGCAGTAATGGCAGTGACGAGTGGCGACAACTCAAACATCATGATTGCTCGAGTTGCTCGTGAACTTTTTGGAGTTGAACGAGTAGTTGCTCGTATTTACGATCCTCGACGAGCTGCAGTGTATGAGCGCCTAGGAATTGCGACGGTTGCGACAGTGGCGTGGACAAGCAGCAGAATTCTGCGGACAATTCTCCCCCACGACGGTGCAACCGATTGGACCGACCCAACGTCTACCTACCAACTAGTGGAGCGCCGTATCAGCGGATCGCTAGCTGGAAACAGTGTCTCATCGGCTCCAGTGCACGTCGCTCTTGTTACTCGTTACGGAAAAGCCGAGATACCAGGGTCCGACACTGTGTTTCAAGAAGCCGACATTGTCCATTTACTAGCGACCAGTGAACAGATCACAT
>WLEX01000042.1 GCA_009704065.1 Actinomycetota bacterium | reverse complement strand
TGCAGTACCACGACGACCCTGTGCATTTAATGCCTGAAGAATCTCGTCGGCATCGCGACCAAAAATAGGAGACGACGAGTTAGCAACTGCAGAAACAACTGCTGCGTTCATTGACTGATCATCAAGAAGTGCTGGATCGCAATCGGGTCCGAGGCCTTGAAAGATGCCTGCAAGTTTGAGCAATATGTCGGCCTCAGATGGCAACGATTCATCACGTGGCACAACCTGCTCGCTGTAATTGGCAACGTTGCGCACTGCATACAAATACAGCCCGACGTCGTAATGATCTTTTTCTAACGCTGACGGCGGAGGCAAAATCACATCGGCATGACGCGTTGTTTCATTGAGATAAATATCGATTGACACCATGAATTCAAGTTGCGACAACGCGTCATCAAGTTGGTTCGAGTGTGGAGTCGACAACACAGGGTTGCCTGCAACAGTGAGCATGCCGCGAATCTGGTTTTCACCTGGTGTGAGTATTTCTTCACCCATCACTGCAACGGGATATTCACCCAATACTTCTGCTTTATTGCTCACACGACTGCGACCGCGCGCCATGGCAAAACCTTTTCCTTTGCCGCCAGTGCCGCGAGTGGTTGCACCTCCAGTAGCTGGCGTAGTGAACATCGAGCCACCACGCTTGTCGATATTGCCTGAGATCACATTGATTGCTTCAATGAGCCATGCGTTAGTAGTTCCAAACTCCACGGTGTTCACGCCAATACGGCCGTACACAGCAGCGGTAGGTGCACCAGCAAGTTCACGCGCAATTCTTGTGATGGTGTCGGCAGATACTCCCGTTGCAACAGCAACACGTTGCGGTGCAAACGGTGCAACCGCTGCTTCGAATTCGGCAAGGCCATTCAACAGAGACGCAATGCGCGGTTCAATCTTCACTAACTTTTCTGCAAACATCACGTGCGCAAGAGCTGCCAAGAACAAGCCATCTGTACCAGGACGAATCGATACCCATTCATCGGCCGCTTCCACAGACTTGGTGCGTCGTGGATCAACCACCACAATCTTTCCGCCGCGCTCGCGGATGCGTTCCATACGACCAGGAAAATCAGGAGCGGTGCACAAGCTGCCATTAGATGCGTACGGGTTTGCACCGAGCATGAGCAAGTAATCGGTGTGATCCAGATCGGGAACCGAAATACTTTGCGCTGTTCCAAACATGTACCCACCTGCAACGTGCTTTGGAACTTGATCGACCGTTGACGCACTGAACACGTTGCGTGTACCCATGGAACGCAACATGATGGAGCTGAACAATTGCGGTCCCAAGTTATGTGCATTGGGGTTACCCAAATATGCAGACAATGCTCCACGACCATGGCGGTCGATCACACCAGCAAAACCGTCGGCCACCACTTGCCAAGCTTCATCCCACGACACTTCGACATGCTTGCCATCACGCTTCACTAATGGCATACGCAAACGATCGGGATCTTCATGCAGTTGCTTCAATGTGCTGCCTTTGGGACAAATGAATCCGTGGCTCAACACATCTTTCTGATCGCCTCGGATGCGCACAACTTGCTCTTGCGGGTTCACAGTGATTTCTAAACCACAGGTGGCCTCACACAAAGGACAGGTACGAAACACGGTGCGATTGGCGATATCAGTCATGCCCTACATTGCCACGCTTCGCAGTGCGGGAGCGAAGTGTTCGTACACTCAAGGCATGGCTAATCGTGATCACAGCGTTGAAATATGCATGATCAGCACCCCCGACGGGGTTATCGACGTACAGGGCCGTTCCGGAGCATTAGGTGGGCCAGCAGATCAAGCACGGTTGCGTGAGTTGCGTAGCAATGCTGCAGTGGTTTTAGTGGGAGCTGGTACTGCCCGCAGCGAAAACTATGGGCCGCCCAGCAAACCCGGTTTACGCATTGCTGTAGTAACCCAATCGTGCGCTCTCGACTTTTCTTCTCCCCTCTTCACTTCGGGTGCAGGCATGGTTGCTACCACCGTCACAGCACCTCAGGTTCCAGTCGACAGCCTGCGTGCCGGCGACACCAGTGTCGATATTGCGGGAATCATCGCTCAACTGCCACACGGAATTGTTCATGTAGAGGGCGGCCCACAGTTAAACGCTGCTTTGTTCGCTGCCGATTGTGTCGATGCCATCAATCTCACGGTGTCGCCTCGCGTGGGCGGTTTTCGTGGGCCATCTCTTAGCGGCGCGCCACATGCGTTGCGGCAATTTACGCTGGCATCCGTGCAAACGAATGGCAACTTTGTTTTCGTTCGCTACGAAAAAATTTAGGTCTGCTTAAGCAGAGCAAGTTCGCGACGGAAGTCGGCAGCATCGTCGAAGTTTTTATACACACTCGCAAAACGCATGTACGCGACTTCGTCGAGAGCTTTCAAGTGTTCAAGAACTGAATGTCCCACTGTTGAAGAGGTGACTTCGGTGCCAGCTGCAACAGCGAGTCGCATGTCGTCTTCGACCTGTTCGGCCAAGGCATCGATCTGCAACTCATCGACGGGGCGACCTTTGCAAGCAGAGCGAACACCAAACACCACTTTGGTGCGATCGAATGGCTGGCGCAGGCCAGAACGCTTCAACACAAGAAGGGGTGCACCTTCGAGACGCTCGTAGGTGGTGAAGCGGTACGCGCACTCGGGGCATGCACGGCGACGGCGGATAACAGACCCATCCTCAGCAGGACGAGAGTCGATCACCTTGGTGTCGTCGTGTGGGCATACGGGGCAATGCACGTTCCTACTGTAAGTGACCTCAACAGCCCATGTTGCTGATTTGTAGAAAAAGTCAATAAAAGGTGCTTGTTACGGAATACGAATGACTTGACCAGGTTCGATAGTGGAACCATTGGCACGAACCAATTCGATAACAAGATCACCGATGTTGCCGGTGGGCACGATGGTGCGAGCGATATCCCACAATGTGTCGCCTGGCTGGGCGATAACGGTGCGTGGAATGACCTGTTGCGCTGGAGCAGGGTTCGAGGCAAAGGCTCCCGTAGAGATAAGGCCTGAAGCAAGAGCAAAGGCTGCGACAGCAAGCCCAGCACCTACAACCCGGCGACGACGCTGAAATGTGGCAGCAGAGGGGCGTGGACGCGATGCGGACCGTACTGAGACGGAACCGGAGAACAAGAGTGGATCGATGGTGGTTGCCATGGGATTTCCTTTCGGGGGAAGGGTTACGGGACCGGGTGGTCTATGTAGTTGTCACCGTAGCGAACGGGTGTTCGATAGTTTGCCCGAACAGGTGTTCGGTGTCAAGCATTTACCCGAACGGCTGTTCTACGAACAGGTGTTTGACCCGAGCCCCGAACACCTGTACGCTCATATCCATGTCTGAAGCCCTCACCCCCCGCCAGCGCGAAATCCTCAATGTCATTTCCACCAGCATGCAAGACCGTGGCTATCCGCCCTCCGTGCGTGAAATTGGTGAAGCTGTTGGCCTCAACTCCCCTTCCACGGTGCATAACCATCTCAACACTCTCCAAAAGATGGGCTTCCTGCGCCGTGACCCAACAAAGCCACGCGCCATCGAAGTGCGCTTCGATACCAACTCAGAAGTTGCCATGGAACGTCGTCCTTCACGTCATGTGCCTCTCATTGGCGATGTTGCTGCAGGTACCGGATTACTCGCTCAGCAAAATGTTGAAGACCTCATTCCTCTTCCCACCGACTTCACTGGTGAAGGCGAACTCTTTATGTTGCGCGTTCGTGGTGAATCAATGATCGATGCAGGCATCCTCGACGGCGACTTTGTTGTTGCTCGTCAGCAACAAGTTGCGGAAAATGGTGACATCGTTGTTGCCGGTATTCCGGGAGACGAAGCAACCGTGAAGACATTTAAGAAGTCAGGCAACAAGATCACATTGACACCTGCCAATACTTCAATGGAGCCAATGGTGTTTACTTCCGACGAAGTCAATGTGTTTGGCAAAGTCGTTACCGTTCTTCGCCGCCTCTAAGCGGTTGTTCTATACGCCGAGGCGTTTGGCAACAAGTTGCAACTTGGCATCAGGTTGCACCACAGCTACGCGCACATTGTGTGATCCGCCGGCTCCGTAGAAATCTCCAGGGCTTACTAATGCTCCGCCTTCGCGTGCCAGCTTCTCAGTGAACTCCCATGCATCGCCTGCGTTAAACCACAAGTAAAAACCGCCATCGGGAATTGCAATGTCGATACCGGACCACTTGGTAAGAGTGGTTGCCATGAACTGCAAGCGCGACATATAGCGATCGCGTTGCACACGAACATGTTCGTCGTCATCTAATGCCGCAACACCAGCTGCTTGCGCCGGCCCTGGAACCATAAAGCCCGCGTGCTTACGTACTTCTTTGAGATATTCCACTATCTCGGCGTCACCTGCATAGAACCCCACGCGTACTCCTGCAAGATTGGAACGCTTCGACAAAGAATGCACGGCAATCACACCATCGAGTCCGTGTTGCAGAATTGATTGTGAGCTCGTTGACCACGTGAATTCGGTGTAGCACTCATCGCTAAAGACCGGAATGTTGTGAGTGCGGCCCCAATTAGCGGCGTACTTCAAATCGTCGAGGCCGCCGGTGGGGTTGCTCGGGCTATTCACCCACACCATGAGTGCACGATCAATATCGTCTTGTGTAATCGATGCAAAGTCCATGTGGCCTTCGGCGTTCATCGGCACGGCCACGGCACGCAAGCCCGCAAGAATGGCACCCATCTCATACGTGGGGTACGCAACTGCCGGATACAGCACTGTGTCGCGATTAGGGCGACGCAATTTCATATATTGCGGAGTGGTGGCAACAAACTCTTTTGTGCCGATACAGGCCGCTATGCGCGAAATAGGAACATCTATTTCAAAGCGACGCCCCATCCATCGAGCAATCGAACGACGCAACGCTTCTGAGCCAATAGATGCGGGATACCCACGTTCGGTATTGGAGCCACCGAGTGCTTCGAGCACAGCAGGTGGAGGTGGGTCACAAGGGGTACCAATCGAAAGGTCGACAATGCCACCTTCGTGAGCAGCGGCAAGTTTTTGATACGCATCGAGGCGGTCATACGGATACGGGGGTGGTTCAAAACCAACAAGGTCACGATCAATCATGGGTCTTTAGTTTCGCCCATCATCGGGTGCCACAACGAACTCACGCAATCGGCCTTCCGATGCTTCGGATAACCGCGCGCGAATACGCATGCCGTCTGGCTCTTGTTCTGTGAGGACCACTTCACCCTCGCGATGGATAGCGGCCAAAATGTCGCCACGGTCGTAGGGCACCAACAGTTCGGTGACACGCGTGATGGCGCGCATGCGATCAGACAATCGCCGCATGAAGATATCGAGGCCCTCCGATTTGAGCGCCGAGACCACTACGGCACCTTCGTAATCGGCAACAAGAGACGCTCCCCAATCGTCGAGCATGTCGGCTTTGTTAAACACCAAAAATTCCGGCACATTGTCGGCGCCAATTTCGGCCAACACTTCGCGTACTGCAGTGATTTGCACCTCGGGATGTGCTGCACTGCCATCGACAACATGCACCAACATGTCGGCTTCTGCCGCTACTTCAAGTGTGCTCTTAAATGATTCGATCAGACCATGGGGCAATGCGCGAATAAATCCCACGGTGTCTGTAAGTAGCACGGGCTCTCCACCTGGCAACGCTAAGCGTCGCGTGGTGGGGTCGAGAGTTGCGAACAAACGATCTTCCACCAATACTCCGGCCCTCGTGAGCGAGTTGAGCAAGGTTGATTTGCCAGCGTTGGTGTACCCGACAATGGCAACCGATGCAAGACCACTACGTCCACGACTTTTGCGCTGCGTATGACGCGTGCGTTGCAATCCACGAAGATCACGTTCTAGTTTTTCGATACGTCGCATGATGCGTCGACGATCGACTTCGAGTCGAGTTTCACCAGGACCACGCGTACCGATACCGCCACCCTGTTGCGACAACCCACCTTTGGCACCGCGACGTAAACGAGGCAAGCGATATCGCAACATGGCGAGTTCTACTTGGGCTTTACCTTCAAGCGTGTGCGCGTTCTGGGCAAAGATGTCAAGAATGACTGCTGTGCGATCGAGTGCAGTACGCCCTAAAGCTTTTTCCAAGTTGTACTGCTGGCCAGGTGTGAGTTCGTTATCGAATACCACTGTGTCGGCATCGAGAGCCAGACACACTTCTTTGAGTTCTTCTACTTTTCCCTTGCCGATATACCAAGCGGGATCGGGAGAATCGCGACGTTGCGTGAGGCGGGCTGCTTCATCGGCACCAGCAGTATCGATGAGCAACGACAATTCATCGAGCCCATCTTCTGTTTCTTCATCGGTATGACCGCCGAGCGTGACACCCACCAACACAATGCGTTCGCGAAATGTACGTTCAATAAGAGTCGCACCGAGCGCCTCCTGGTACGGATTACTCACGCATGTACCGACACACTGCCGATAAATACTGCAGGGCCAATAAGCGTGGCACGACGATCATCGGTGATGACAACGCGCGCATCGCCACCATCCATATGAACCACTACGTGCTCTACCGAACGCGGAACTAAACCCCAAGCCAAAGCAGCATCTGCTGCAGCACATGCACCAGTGCCACATGCACGAGTAATGCCGGCTCCACGTTCATGTACGCGCATGGTGATGGCGTTTGTTTCTGGGCCCGGCTCGATAATTTCCAAATTCACATGCGGCACAAGTGAACCAAGTTGTACCAAGTCGACCGGCCCTACTTCTTCAACGCCCACCACCGAGTGCGGGTTGCCGAGCGATACATGGCGTACGGGGCGCATGGGGTCACACTGCAACAATTCCCATTGGTCGGGTGTTTCCACATCTTCGACATATCCCATATCGACACTGATATGAATGGTGTCGTTGTCCCACGCGCTAGTAACTACCGCTTCACGTGAACCCGCATCGGTTTCCACGGTGTACACGGTGCCTGCATTTCCTTGCAAAGCATGATGCGCAGCCTGCACTAAACAACGAATGCCATTGCCACTCATTTCGGCAATGCTGCCGTCGGCGTTGTACAGACGCATAGTGAGCGTGGAGTTCGAACCAATACCGAGCAAGAGCAAACCATCGGCACCAATACCGGTCGATCGCTCACACCATCGCTGAGCCAACTGTGGCCAATTGGGTTGCTCACCTTGTGCACGGTCGTACACCAAAAAATCATTGCCGAGGCCATGGTGTTTGGTGAGCGTCACATGCATTGGCTTCACACTATTCCAATGCCGCCACAATCGCAGGGGTGACTTCTTCAATGGGGTCTTCTTGCACGTCGACCCACTGAATTCGGGGGTCTCGGCGAAACCATCGCTCTTGGCGAATAGCGAACTGCTGTGTGCGCAATACGGTGGCCGCCACAGCCTCTGCGAGGCTCCATCGACCTTCGAGATGTTCGATGACTTCTTTGTAGCCAAGTGCTTGGCGCGCCGTGACAGACATACCTTCTGGTTCGGCGAGCAAACCCCGCACTTCATCGACCAATCCCCGCTCAATCATGAGGTCAACTCGATACGCAATACGCGCCCGTAGTGCGTCGCGATTCCAGCGCAGCCCAATGAGCACTGTGTCGGTAGGAGCAAAAGATCCAATGCCCTGACCAAAGGAACTAAACGTGGTGCCGGTTCCGAAGCACACTTCGAGAGCGCGAATAATTCGGCGTCGATTGTTCGGATCCATTTTCGTTGTTGCCTGCGGATCTAGGGCAAACAACTGCGCAAACAATTCTTCTGTGTTGTCGTTGGCTTCTAGTTGCGCGCGAATCTCAGGAAATTCACCAGGCATATCGAGCCCATCAACAATGGCCGTCACATAGAGGCCCGTCCCACCAACAACCAACTCTGCAGCACCAGCTTCACCGATGACCTTGCGAGCAACAGCAACATCATCGACATATCGGGCAACGTTGTATCGCTCACTTGGTTCAGCAACGTCGACACAGTGATGAGGAATAGCGGACTGATCAGCAACGGTTGGCTTCGCAGTGCCAATATCCATTCGTTTGTACACCTGCATTGCATCGGCAGCAATAATGTGCACTGAGCCACGAGGTTGCAATAACGCTGCAGTCATTGCCGCGTCGCTTTTCCCGCTAGCGGTGGAACCAAGCACCACTACTGACCGACGAATGGTCATGTAGTTATACCGAAGCCAGTGGAATACGAATCTTGTGTGTTGCCATCTGCAGCACCTCAACAAGGTGACCCGTAAGAAAATGCGGCGCAGCCTTCGTGATTTCTACGGTGGCATAGGTGCCGGGTCGCAATGCAACATCGGAGCTGAAGTGCACCAGTTTCAATTGGCGGGTGCGGCCAGAAAACACATTGGGATTACGGCGGCTAGGGCCTTGCACCACTACTTCTTCAATACGTCCCACACGTTCTTGATGCTTGATAAGCGCAGAATGTTCCACCACCACTTTCAGCCTGTCGAAACGATCACTCACGACCGCAGCATCAATAAACAGATGTTCCATCTTTGCCGCTTCTGTACCTTCACGTGGAGAGAACATGTATTCAAAGGTGTTATCAAACATTGCCTCGGC
>WLEX01000041.1 GCA_009704065.1 Actinomycetota bacterium | reverse complement strand
CGGTCTTTTTCTGTGCGTATTGCAATATCTCCGGCAGCCATCAATTCGAGCACGGAAGCATCGGGGAAAAGTCGCCAGAGAATTTCATCAACATCTCCGCCACCTAAGACATGACGCGAACGATCAACTAACAGAGAGACCAATTCCGATTTCCACTGGCTCCATGCAGATGGTCCGGTCGCAAGAGAATCAGATTCTGTTAGCGCATGCAACAGATCAAGCACCACTGTTGTTTCTAATTCACGTGCAACCATGCTGATAGTTGCATCATCAGAGAGGTCGCGTCGCGTTGCAGTATCGGCGAGTAGTAGATGATGTTGAATCAACAGACGAATAATGTTTTGGTCGGATTCCGATAAACCCATGCGCGCACCAATGGTGTGAAAAAGCTCGACCCCCACTTCGGTATGGTCACCGGGATATCCCTTACCCAAGTCGTGGAACAAGGCACCCAGAACCAATAGGTCAGGGCGAGCAACACGATCTACTAACTCGGCAGCGTTAGCAACTGTTTCCCATAAGTGCCTGTCAACGGTAAATCGGTGAAAGGCGTTTCGCTGTGGCTTACTGCGTACAGGAGCCCACTCAGGCAAAACACGCACAATCAGATTTCGTTGATCAAGAGATTCCAGTACAGGAATTGCTGCTGCACCTTCCAGTAACAAAGCAACGAGATCATCGCTAGCACCAGCAGGCCATGGATCGGGCCAAACGGGAGACAGTTCACCCAATCGATTAAGCGATTCACGATCAATACGCGCACGCAAGCGTGCTGCGGCCGTAGCGACACGTAACAGCAATGTGGGGTCATCAGCAATGTTTACTTCGTCATCTAAACGCACCTCACCATTGATGAGTTGTACTCCAGGCGCCAATGGTTGTGGAATCGGCGACCGATTTGCTGGAGGGTCGAGACGTGCCCATGCTTCATCGGCAATCCATGCAACTTCACGACCAACTTCTGCCAAAGATGCCATCAGGGCATCGTCTGATGGATACCCACACAATTGGGCCACTGGTGCTTGATCTTCAAGACGAAGAATCTCGTTAGCTCGCGCGTTGTGCCGATGTAATGCAACACGAATCTTCAACAGTTCTTCATTACAACGCACTAATTGTGTGCGATCTTCGAGAGATAGTTCAAGACCTGCCATCACTGCCCAATGCAGAGCATGAATATCACGTAATCCGCCGAGACCTTCTTTTAGGTTTGGCTCGAGCAAAAATGCAACTTCTCCATCCTTGGCATATCGCTCCAAGATGCGCGTGTGTAATTCAATAAGCCACTGCCCGCCACGCTTCGACCAACTTGTCGAGGCATCACGAATGACCTCAGTGCCCAGTTGATGATTACCCACAATGACTCGAGCGGTGACGAGAGCAGTTGCAGTATCGAGATCTGTCTCACACAACTGCAAGGTTTCTTTAGGCGTACGCACAGCATGACCAAGTTTGAGTCCTGCATCCCAAATGGGGTACCACATCTTCGAAGCAATATCGCCAATGTTCTTCACGTTCTTATGCACCAACAAAATGTCGAGGTCGCTATGAGGTGCTAGTTCACGTCTGCCGTACCCACCCACGGCCAACATAACAATGTCGTCTTTATTTTTCTCGCCGTCTACTGCGTTGTTGAATACTTCAACCAACCAAGAATCGGTGGCATCAGACAATGCAGTGCATGCATTAATTCCAACCAATGAATAGTCTGCAATTATCTCGGCACGTGTGGTCATGACGGAATCATTCCTTCATCGCGACGACGAGACAGAATAACGGCTGCTTTCCATGCGCCCCAGGTAATGCCTGCATCATGCACATCTTCACTGAGATCGCGCCATGTAATTGGTCCAATTGAATAAATATCGTTCGGCATCGCGCGAACCTCAAACTGATCGCGGTGCGGAAATGGAATACCGACTTGCACCATCGCATCGGATACCACTGTGGTGGAGTCACGCAGTACTTGTAATGGATTGATGTTTTGAGTGTCAACATCTGTTGCCAATAACACAGCCAGATTCTTTTTCACTTCTGCTGTTACTGAGGACACCAATTGACTCTGCATCAACTCAAGCTCAGGATGGACAGTTCCTGACAGTGCAGTAGAAACCTCATGTATTCGCTTGATGATCCATGCAGGTACAGCATCGACAACAGCTTCATACAGGGCTTCGGGATATGGCTCGAGCGTCAGATTGTGGGACTCAGTATCCATATATAGAGGAGTGTATGTAGCCCCGGCAGGCGTAGCCCACCACGAAACAAAGTTGCAACAATTGTTTATTCGCTCCCAGCGACTAAACATGCACCATGAGTAATGCTTTGGTCCTAGCTGGCGGTGGAGTCACCGGAATCGCCTGGGAATTGGGGGTGCTGCAAGGACTGGCCGAGAATGGTCTCGATCTCACTAGTGAGGCTCACGTAGTGGTCGGCACTTCAGCAGGTTCATCCGTCGGGGCACAGATTTTGTCTGGAGTTCCCCTTGCGCAGTTATACGACAATCAACTTGCAGAGGCACATAACGAGATCTCCCCTCGTATTGATCTGGAATTACTCGCCACCATATTTGGCGACATGGCAAATGGTGGTACCACTACCGAAGAACAGCGTGCACGTATTGGTGCACTTGCTCTCTCAGCAGACACAGTTGATGAAACAACTCGACGAGCCGTTATTGAAGCACGGCTCCCTTTGCATGAGTGGCCAATTACTCCTCTTGTACTTACCGCTATCGACGCCCATACAGGTGAATTCGTCACATGGGATAAATACTCAGATGTTTCGCTTGTTGATGCAGTCACCTCAAGTTGTGCAGTCCCCAGTGTGTGGCCGTGCGTCACCATCAATGGACGCAAGTACTACGACGGCGGATTGCGCAACAGTGTTAATGGCTACCTAGCTAGCGGCTATTCACAAGTAACGGTGCTTGCGCCCATGACTGGTGGCCCATCACCACTCGTCGATGCGGAACTCGATACATTGCGCGCCGAGGGTGCAACCGTGAGAGTTGTTAATTGTGACTCCGACGCAATAGCTGCAATGGGGCCAAACTCACTCGACCCAAAGTTTCGCGCAATTGCCGCTCAGCATGGTCTTCGACAGGGATTAGCTCTCCAGTGGAAATGAACGCACTTCATTTTCGGTAGCAAATCTCTACTTCAGTAGAATAAGAACCTGACTTTCGGAGGGCACTATGTCTTTTCAACCCACCACACCACAGGGCTTTCCCGGCATCATCGGGCGCACGCTTGCTGATTCAACAGCACATTTCCCTTCACATGATATTGGTACCGATAAGCCAAACATTCTGATGGTGTTGCTCGATGACGTGGGCTTTGCAGACTTTGGTTGTTACGGCGCCGAAAATGTCACTCCCACTATCGACGCCATTGCACAACGGGGTCTTCGTTTCTCTGGATTTCACACGACTGCTATGTGCTCCACCACTCGTGCTGCTCTACACACCGGTCGTAATCATCACTCTGTAGGCGTTGGTTGTCTTGCCAACTTCGACAGCGGTTTCCCTGGCTACCGAGGAAAAATTGCAAAAGAAGCAGGCACCCTTGCTGAAATGTTGCGTCCTCACGGATACCGCAACTACATGGTGGGTAAATGGCATGTCACTCCACTTACCGAAACTGGTCCCACCGGACCATTCGATGGCTGGCCACTCGCACGTGGATTCGATCGCTTCTACGGTTTCCTCGACGCAGAGACAGATCAGTTCAGTCCGGAAGTTGTGCGCGATAACACACATGTCACTGCACCCGGAACATATTGGACTGGCTACCACCTCACGGAAGATCTTGTAGATAACGCAGTTACGTATTTGGCCGACCACACTGCCGGTGCACCCGATACACCATGGTTTATGTTGCTTGCACCAGGCGCTTGTCATGCACCACACCAAGCACCTCTCGACATCATTGATCGTTGCGAGCAGTACTACCTCGATGGTTGGGATGCCGCACGCGAGCGTCGTTTGGCAAATCAAATCAAGATTGGTTTGGTCCCCCCCGGTACCGAATTGCCACCTCGCAACGATTTCGTTTTTCCTTGGGAAGATGTACCTGCAGAACAGAAGCCATTATTTGTGCGCCTCATGGCTGCATATGCCGCAATGCTCGAACATTTCGATGAACACCTTGCGCGCGTGATTAAGCAACTCGAAGTGTCGGGACAACTCGACAACACAGTTGTCATGGTGATGAGCGACAACGGCGCTAGTCAAGAAGGTGGCCCATGGGGCTTCATTAACGCAATGGGTCCTTTCAACCTCATCCCTGAATCAATTGAAGAAAAAATTGCAAAGGTCGGAACCATTGGCGGTCCCGATACACACAGCAACTTCCCGTGGGGTTGGGCAATGGCGGCAAACACTCCGCTAAAGCGTTACAAGCAAAACACGCACTCCGGTGGCATTCGTGATCCGTTTGTTCTTGCATGGCCAGGTGTCGTACAAGATGAAGGCGGCCTACGCCACAACTTCTGTCATGTCATCGATTTGGCTCCCACCATCCTCGACATGCTGGGTCTCGAAGCACCGTCGCATATCAATGGCATTGAGCAAATGCCTATTGAGGGAACCTCGTTTGCACCTCTCATCGGAAACGCAAAAGCGCTGGTGGAACGCGGACCACAGTATTTCGAAATGTTTGGTCACCGTGGACTCTGGCTCGATGGTTGGAAAGCAGTTGCATTCCACCAGATGGGCACACCCTTCGAAGACGACAAGTGGGAGTTGTACAACCTCGATGTCGATTTCAATGAATGTAACGACCTCGCCGAAGCTGAACCAGATCGTCTCGCGCGCATGATCGACATGTGGTGGCAACAAGCAGATGCAAATAATGTGTTACCACTCGACGATCGCTTTGCTCCACGTTTTGCAGAGAATGCCGAACGCCATACTGGTGGACGCACCAACTACACCTTCTGGCGCGGAATGGGTCATTTACCTTCCGACGTAGCACCAGACCTTCGTAGTCGTTCGTACACAATTTCCGCATTTATCGATGTTCCGAAAGAGGGTTGCGAAGGCGTTCTTATTTCCCATGGTGACCTCACCAGTGGTTACAGCCTCTTTATTCGTGATGGCTACTTAGAACACGACCTCAACATTGGTGGTTCCCATCAGATGTTGGTATCAGATCGCCCCGTTCCTGCAGGTGCACACACTGTTGGCGTGCGCATGAAGCGTGTCGGCAACGAGGGCACTCTCACCATGTTTATCGACGATATTGAAGTGGGCTCAATGACCACCAACAATATTTTCTGGATTCTCATCTCATGGTCGGGTCTCGATATAGGTCTCGACCGCGGTACACCAGTAAGTAATTACGAATCACCATTCTTGTTCACTGGCCATCTCACCAAAGTAGAAATCAACCTCGACAACGATCAAGTACTTGATTTCCACGGTGCGAGCCGCGCCACCATGGCCCGCGACTAATTATTTCTTAGCGGTGGCAGGCACATCGCGAAACGGCATGTCACGATCCATCTGTGGTTCTTTGGGTAGACCAAGAACAAGTTCGCCAATGATATTGCGCTGAATTTGATCGGTGCCACCACCGATAGAAGTGAAGTATGCATTGAGCTGTGAATAGTTGGCGTCGCGTGCACGTGGATTTTGATCGCCATCGAGTGCGCCTTCAGCGCCAAGCAGCTCACCTTGAATATGGCCTGCAAAATGCAAAATACCCGACATGTTGAGTTTGCCCAACGATGCAAGTGGAGATGATCCACCCGTTTCGGCGACTGCCTTTGCACGGTCACCGTTCCAATCATTGGTGAGACGCATGCAATACAACTTTGCCAATTTCTGGCGCATCGCAGTATCGGTATTCTTTCCCAGTTCTTGTGCAAGTTTTACCAACGATAAATCGGGTGACGGAATGTTTCCGTGTGCGGCTGCTGTCGCACCGCCGGGACCACGCGGACCACGGCGTGAAATTCCCATTACTGCACGTTCGTAAGCCAATGCAGTCTGCAGTACCCACCAACCCTTATTGAGATCACCCAACAGATGCGATTCTGGAATACGAGCATCAGTAATGAACACTTCATTGAACCGAGAGTCGCCTGTGGCTTGGCGGAGTGGACGCACTTCCACACCATCTTGTTTCATCGGCATCCAGAAAAATGAAATTCCTCGGTGCTTTGGCTGGTCCCAATCGGTTCGCGCAATAAGCATGCCTATGTCTGCATCTTTTGCACCCGAGGTCCACACCTTCTGACCGTTTACTACCCACTCTCCGCCATCGCGAATGGCAGTGGTACGAATTCCCGCAAGGTCAGAACCTGCGCCCGGCTCGCTGTACAACAAACACATTCCGATTTCATCGAGTAAGAGTTTGCGCAGATATAACGACTTCAATTCATCGTTGCCATACGACAACAGCGTGCCTGCCCAGAGGTTCGATTTATCTTGCCCAGGTCCTGGCACACCAGCAGATCGAAAGATATTTTCAATTTCTGTGGCCGTATCGTCATCGAGCCCACGGCCAAACCACTCAGTTGGCCACCGCAATGCAGCCCACTTTGAATCGACTATCAATTCACGCCAAGCAGAGAGGTCATTGGTCCCTTTCCAATTATCTGCAATAAAGGCTTCCGCCTCACGAACTATGTCGCTCATGTGTGCCCCTCCATCGTGAACTGTCACGAGACTAGACCCGCACAACGATCACGGTCTATTTGGTGCGTCCCGCTGTTGCAGCAAGCAAACCAAGCCCTACAAACAGACTTCCCGAGACATACCTCTGAATGAACGGCAATGTACGGCCACGCAATAGGAGATGCCGCAAACCACTCGCCATGAGCGAATACGAACCATTGAATATCGTGGCCAGCACCACAAAAATCGCACCAAGGAATAGCGATTGAAATTGTGAGTGATCTGATGATGTGTCAATAAATTGCGGAAAAATAGATAGGAAGAAGAGAGCTGTTTTCGGGTTTAAGGCATTCACAATGATTCCCTGCCTAAACGCTTGTTGCGTCGTGACTGCTGCTTGATCACCATCGAGAACCGCTGGTTCACGCAAGAGCGTACGAATGCCGGTGTACACCAAGTATGCAACCCCTGCCCATTTCACAATGTTGAACAACGTTGCAGATGCAGCCAACACGGCGCTTAATCCCAATGCTGCAAACAAAACCTGAATAGCATCGCCTACTTCTAATCCAGCAACTGCAGCAAGACCAACTTTGCGACCATCACTGATGCTGCGATTAAGAATATAAATAACTGCGGGCCCAGGAATAAGTAATAATGCAACAGTGGCAGCACAGAATGCGAACACAGTAGACAATTCGGGCACGTCTCCACCGTAGCAATTCCAACTTCCCTATTGCCGTGAGAGATACGGTTACCTCATGGATTTCTCTTCAATTAGTCCCATCGGAATTGTGATAGCCACACTTGTGGGCTTTGGTATTGGTGCACTGTGGTTTAGCCCAAAGACATTTTTCCCCATGTGGTGGAAAGCTCTCGGCAGAGGTGACGCACAACCTGGCGAAGGTCAAAACATGGGCGTTGTATTTGCTTCCCTTGTGGTGACGCTTCTCATTCAGTCGGTTGTACTTTCTGGACTCATCAATGGTCTCTATGATCACCACGCTTCTGTACTGCAGGGAGTTCTTGTGGGTGCTGTGCTTGGTCTTGGCATCTCAGGCATGCATTCACTAGGGCACCGGTTGTTTTCAAGTCATGGCTGGCTTGTATGGGCACTAGAAGTGGGCAATGACGTTGTAGCCACCATGGCTATGGCTGCCATCATCACTGCCATCAACTAGATATGCCTGCAATATCTAAAGGTGTGCGTGAAGTAGATGCATATCTTGCAGCAGTGCCTGAGCCACAGCAAACAACATTGCGTACATTGCGCGCCACACTCAAGGAACTACTTCCCAGTGGCGAAGAATGCATGAGTTACGGCGTGCCCGCCATCAAGATCAATGGAAAAGCAATCGCCGGATATGCAACAGCCAAGAATCATTGCTCGTATTTTCCCCACAGTGGTCAAGTAATCGAAGATCTCTCCGATGTTCTCGCTGCGTATGACCACAGTAAAGGCACACTACGTTTCCCGATTAACAAGCCACTATCAAAAGCCGTAGTGAAAAAACTCATTGCAACTCGATACAAACAATTGGGCTTCTAACTCCACTACCCTTGCCTCATGCGAGCGTTAGTTCAACGAGTATTGAGTGCATCAGTTGATGCTGAAATCGATGGCACCACAATTCGTGCCGGCGAGATTGACAAAGGCCTCTTAGTTCTTCTCGGCGTGACGCATGCCGACACAGATGTAACGGCAAAGAAAATTGCCGACAAAATTTGGAACCTTCGCATTATGGAAGATGACAACGGCGTAATGAACGTGTCCATTGCTGATTCCACTCGCAGCATTCTGTTGGTGAGCCAATTCACTTTGTACGGTGAGACAAATTCTGGCCGGCGCCCCACTTGGACTGCTGCAGCTAAGCCAGAATATGCAGAGCCATTGGTAAATCAAGTGGTGACCGAACTGCAAAATCTCG